>JBGVOJ010000032.1:0-8440 GCA_045126415.1 Eubacteriales bacterium
TATATGTTTATACATGGCAGGAAATTCAAGCCCGGTATCACAAAACAGAATTATGTCCACCGGCATATTTTCTTCGAGCATTCGCAGTAACATTGCGGTCGAGTCTTTGCCACCAGAAAAGGCAACAATATGTTTAATTGGTTTTGTCATATGACCTCTAAAATGAACAACTTTATTTTACAAACTTGAAAATCTCGAATTCACAGAAACAAAATCCCCCGCGAATCATACACACTTTCCGACAGATCATTTCCACAGCGGATCGCACGGTCGAGAGCCATAATCGTGGCAACGGCACCGTCGATTTTCTCTGTGGATTTTTCTTTGTCCGGCTTGATGTTACCTGCCGGGTCGGTGCGAATGAAGATATTGTCCATCATCCAGTGGAGAACCGGATGTCCGCCGTGAGCAATTTTTTCCTCCAGAACCAACTTCATCAGCTCTTTCGTAGGTGGAGACATATCCTTGAACCCCTGACCGAACGGAACCACGGTGAATCCCATACCTTCAAGGTTCTGCACCATCTGTACGGCACCCCAACGGTCGAAGGCAATCTCACGGATGTTGAACCGTTCACCGAGTTTTTCGATGAAGTTTTCAATGTAGCCGTAGTGAACCACATTGCCTTCGGTGGTCTGCAGGAATCCCTGACGTTCCCACACATCATACGGAACATGGTCGCGCCGGACGCGGAGTTCAAGATTATCCTCCGGAATCCAGAAATACGGCAGAATCACAGACTTGTCATCCTCATCTTCCGGAGGAAACACCAATACGAACGCCGTGATGTCCGTGGTGGACGAAAGGTCAAGACCGCCATAACAGACACGACCTTCCAGATCATCCTCGTTCACAGCAAAGGAACAGCGATCCCATTTATCCATCGGCATCCAGCGGACAGACTGCTTCACCCATTGATTCAAACGCAGCTGGCGGAAGGCATTCTCTTCGCCGGGGTTCTGCTTTGCGGACTCACAGGCATCCCGAACCTTGTCGATTCCGACTGTGATGCCGAGGGAAGGGTTCGCTTTCTTCCATACTTCGGGATCAGTCCAATCGTCACCTTCGTCCGCACCGTAGATCACCGGATAGAATGTGTGGTCGATCTTCCTGCCTTCAATGATGTCCTTTGCTTTCTGGTGAATTTCATAACAGATAGACTTCGTATCGTTACCGGCTGTCGTGATCAGGAAGTACAGCGGCTGCATCCGCGCATCACCGGAGCCTTTTGTCATGACATCGAACAGCTTACGGTTCGGCTGCGTGTGCAGTTCATCAAACACCACACCATGGGTATTGAAGCCATGCTTGTTGCCAACATCAGCGGAAAGCACCTGATAGATACTGCCGGTCGGGATATAGATCAATCTCTTCTGTGATTCCAGAATCTTGACTCTTTTCGATAAAGCCGGACACATCCGAACCATGTCGGCAGCTACGTTGAACACAATAGATGCCTGCTGACGGTCAGCGGCACAGCCATAAACTTCCGCACGTTCCTCACCGTCACCGCAGGTCAGCAGGAGAGCAACAGCGGCGGCGAGTTCGGATTTGCCTTGCTTCTTCGGAATTTCGATATAAGCGGTATTGAATTGTCGATAGCCATTTGGCTTGATCGTGCCGAAAATATCGCGGATGATCTTCTCCTGCCAGTCGATCAGTTCAAAAGGTTTCCTCGCCCATGTGCCTTTGGTGTGACACAGGCTCTCGATGAAGGCAACGGCAAAATCCGCAGCGGATTTATCATAGTGGGAACCCTCCGCCATGAATTCCGTGGGGGTGTATTTCTTTAACTTTCGGATAAGCACCACCTCCTCAAATGAGCATAAAAAAACAGCCATCATCGGCTGTACGAGGAACAGAGCCTCGCGGCTCATGCTCCGTTGTTCGGTTATCAGTTGTAATCCTTCATCAGGATAGCCAGGGCGGTTTCGGTGTCCGCATCAACCGGTTCGATGTTCCACTCTCTGTCGTAGCTGCACACGATTTCACCGTTCCGCTTGAGCATCAGCTTGGAAATCCGTCCTTCGTCGATGCCGAATACCGAGGTCTCCTCGTAGTGCTTGACCCAGAAATGGAAAATGCTCTGGTTAACCTTGATTGTTCCTTCGTTCCACATGGTTCGTTCCTCCTCAATATCCCGCCTTGGTGACCTGTTTTTCCACCCGTTCCATCAGCCATTCCTTGCCGCAGAAGCGGATGTCCTTGAGATAGGCTTCTGCCGCCTTGCCGAAAATGTTTGCGCCTTCCAGGAAAATCTCGGTGAGCGCGAGGTCGTAGATCTGGTTAACCAGGAGGTTGTGATCCTCGAGGGTTGCCTGTGCTTCCTGATATTCTTCGGAATCTTCGGGGTAATCCTCCATCGTGTTTTCAAGTCCGCCGATCAGGTAGTTGGCTGCGTTGCGGATGTTGTAGTAGGCTTTCTTCTGCTGTGCGTTCATTTCGGAAATTTTCATGTTTTGATCCTCCGGTAAAGTGTGTTGTTTTCCTTTCGGTGTACACATATTACCTCTAAACTGGTAGAATAGCAAGTCATATCGGAGATATATACTACACAATTATTCGGAGGGGAATCTGTATATTTTACAGCGTATCTTTCTGTATGATCACGTTGGAATCCGGCTGCAGAATGTCAAGCATCATTTTGGCACCAAGCCGAAAACCGGACTCAAACGCATCCGCTTCCAGAATGGAACTGTACTGGTAGAGGGTATCAACGATTTCCTCAAGTCTTTCGGTATCTTCGGTACTGAGGTGTTCCTTCCATTCTTCGACCAGTTTACCGACACGGTTGGATGCCTTTCGCAGGTCAGAATCGTTGGGAACGAAACGCTCCCAGGGATGCAGTTCACCGTAGAAAAGCTGTCGGATGATTGTTTTCTCAGTCATTGCCGCCATCCTCCGTGGAATCCGCCACACCTTGTTTCAGAATCTGCGGATCAAATTCGCATTCATGATATCCGTCCAGAATGGTCTTGTAATAATACGGGCTGGGCATTCCGAGCGGTCTTCCGGCGTTCATGATGTACACCATCGCCTGTACCGTTCTTCCGTTAAGACGAACCGTAACATTTTCCTTCCGGTAAAGGAACGGCCAGCCTTCGTATCGGTCGAGTGCCGCCTCGTCCGCCGCCGTGATCGCCCACAGCAGAACCGGAACACTGCCGCCCTCGTAAGGCTCCACCGTTGCCACAGCACCGCCGTGTCCGCCTCTGAAAAGGAGTCGGTAATCCTTCAGTTCGCTTGTCCCGAGGATCGTTGCGGTCGGGCAGCGGTATGCCATCTGGTCGAGGTTCAGGTTGCTTCCGTATGCGAGATAAATTTTGGGATACATTGTTCTTCCTCCTATGTTCGAGGGTTCGTGACCCTTCTACCACCACAAGGGCGGTCATGCCGCCTTTATGGGTTTGTGGGGTCTGTCCCCTCGGTCAGCCTTGCTTACCGCCGTTCCTTCAAGCGGCGGGGTTGCCGAATCTCCATGCCGCCGAACCGTCGAGGTGCTTGGTGAGGTGTTCGCGGCAGTTCTTGAATTCGTCCCCGATGAAGCCGATCCGGTTGAGGTAAGTTCTCATGGCGAACTTTTCGTTCTCAACCTGCGGCTTCTTGGTGCTTGCGGACCGCTGTGTCAGTGCCTGATGGTTGAGGGCAAGGGCGAGGACAATGTAGCTCCGGATTTCGCCTGCGTGGAAGGTGCTGTTGAACCCTCTCAGCTCGACCGTGCGGTGTCCGTGGAAGAAACTGTGGAGGTTGAGGAAATGGTAGCGGCTGTCGTGGTAGTGGGTATCTCTCGATCCGTAGTAGCCGTCGTACCAGAGGTTCTCGATGGTCTCGAAGTCAAGCTGCTTTTTGAGGTTCATCTTCTCGACCAGTTCGGCGTCCATCTTCTTGCAGAATCTCGCTCGTTCCGGGTTGATCTGGAGTGCCTTGTAAAGGAGGTCGTTCTTGCTTGCGATGATGTTGATGAAGTTGCGGATGCTCTTCGGCGTGTGGTTCGCTCCGTCGAGGTGGATGTGGATGCCGCAGGAGTTGTTGGGGAAGCCGCCTGCCTTGCGGAGTTCTCTGACCAGACCCTGCAGGGTTTCGATGTCCTCGCGGTAGGTGAGGATCGGGCTAACCATCTCGACGCTGTAGTCTTTGTCCGCTCTGACCTTCTGGCCGTTTTCCTTGCGCTGGGTGTTGATGCTGCCGTCGCTCATGAACTTCCACTTGCGTCCGTCGGGCTGGGTGACTTCGTAGGTGCGGTAGTAGGTTCCGATGTATTCGCAGGTGCCGTTCAGGAAAGCGGCTGCGGTCCTTGCGGCGGTTTCTCTGGTGATTCCGGTGAATTCGATCTCGATTCCAAATCTTGTGGAAAGCATTGTGTGTACCTCTCTGTCTGTGTTTGTTTCCCTTGCGGTACACACATATTACCTCTAAGTCAGTAGAATAGCAAGCGATATTCTAAATATATAGTACACAATCATTTCAGCGGAATACTGTGTATTTTACGGCATTCATCCTCGCTGTACACCACGCCCAAACTGGAGCCGTTGTCCCATACCACATGGATCGTCCCGATGTCATCGACATGGGTGACAGTTCCTTTTGTCCCGACAGGCGGTGCCTGCGGATCGTCCATGCGGATCAACTCCACTCGGCATCCTTTCGGAAACAACTTCCGAAGACCGGCGATGATTTCGTTACTCGGTACAAGCATTGTTCCGTCCTCCTTTGAATGCCGATGAACCTGTCAGGTTCTGCAGCAGTATCTTCCGTTCCGTCTTGTATTCCGCTCCGATGAATCCAAGCCGCAGGAGGAAGCACCGGAAAGCGTACTTCTCGTTGTCCGTCTTCTGCTCACAGGTATTGATCCGCTTCTGATTCCGAGCCATATCGCAGAGTGCCGTGATGAAGTGCATATACGCCTGCAGTTCCTCCGTTGTGGAATCCTCATCAAACCACGGGAAGTCGATCCTATCGTCGATCCGGTTGATGGGCAGTGCGGTGATCCCGAGAGCCTTTTGGATGAGTTCACTCTTGGTTTCAACCAGAGCGTGAAGGTTACGGAGAGATTGTTCGGTGAAAGCCGCCGCCGGCATCTGAATGGAGATTCCGTGCTCCTCTTCGGGTTCCAGTTCTTCATCTCTCTCAGCGGTGAAACCGGCACCCTCAAGATGGCTGAGAAGGGAAGTCGGAATTTCACTTTCCTCACAGATCAGTATCCCTTCCTTCGTGAGGGTGTACGCTCCGATGACATAAGCACAAGTCGGCATGTACTGGTACTCTGCTCTGCACTGTGTAAATTCGCTGATTGCCGCCGCCAGTCTTTTGCGGTCGGAGCCGGTTACGTTGAATCTCAGTTCCATTTTCCATCCCTCCATTGTGTGCTGTCCGTCCATCCGAACAGGAAGCGAATCGCGTCCGAAAATCCTGCCCGGTAGTAGAAATTGATCGTTTCGCCTTCGTAAACACCGTAGGCATTCTCGCATTCGGTGAAGATCCGCCGCTGTCCTTCGGTGAAGGTCTCCCGCAGTTTGTCCGTGACTTCCGTCAGCCTGACATACGCTTGTCCCACGGATTCGGGTTCGTCGCGGTGGTGCGTGTTGATCCGCTCCAGAATCAGTTCTTCCAGAGCATCGTACAGATTGTTTTTGTCCATGAAAAATCCCCTTTCCAAATCGGTAGTATATATATCACTCTGAACTACAGAAATAGCAAGGGGTTTGCGGCAGATTTATGACATTCTGCGATATACACAAAGGGCGAAACGCTTGTAATGCAAGTGTGCATATGATATAATTGATATAATTGAATAACGGTAAATAAGAATTTACAGAAAGAGATATAAAAATGAAAATTATATCATGGAAAGATATTCTCGCAGCGCATCTGCCGGCTGACGCTATCCGGGATTCCGCTGTATCGGAAAAATATGCCGCGCATCTCAATGAACTGTTCGACGTCATAGATCCCGCCCGTATCAGCGATGCCTGCAGCCGCGCGGTATCCGACGGCGACTACGCTGCCGCAGTCCGTCTTCTTGCGGACTACTACCGGACAAAGCCTGCCGTACCTGTGGACTATCTTGCGGCAATCGGCCCGTCATATCCGGATGCAGCCAACCGTGCCGTGGATGGGTATATGCGTGAGGTCAACCGCGATTGGCACTTTGAAAACGGCGATATCGATTTTCTGTTTGATCCGACCGCATTGGAAGGTCCGCGCAACCATGAGTGGCTGTGGCAGCTGAACCGTCACGGCTGGTGGAAAACGCTTGCCAACACCTATACCGCCACGAAGAATGAGGTCTATGCCTATGCATTCCGCAAACAGCTTCTTGCCTGGATTGCACAGACCGATGTGCCGGAAAACTGGAACGGTCCGGGCAGTGCATGGCGTACCATTGAGTGCGGTATCCGTCTGCTCGGCTCATGGCAGGTTGCCTTTGATGGGTTCCATCACTCTGAGGGACTGGATGATGTGTCCCTGCTGTTGATGATCGCCTCCATGCACCGGCAGGCCTGTCACCTGATTGCCCATCCGACACAGAAAAACTGGCTGATGATGGAAGCCAACGGTGTCTATACGTTTTCCGCACTCTTTGGTGAGCTGACCGATGCGGAATCCCATCGCCGTACTGCTGCGGAATGGCTTCTGCGGGAAACACGCTCGCAGATCCTGCCCGACGGTATGCACAATGAACTGTCTCCGGACTATCAACTCGTTGTGTTCGGCTGTGCGGCGGACTTTTACAGTCTTGCGCAGGCACTTGGATACGGGGATGAAATTCCCGACGGTTTTGCGGATCTGATCCGCTCGACCGTGGATGCCGCAATTGCGCTGTCAACACCGGCCCTGACCCAGCCGCGCACCAATGACTGCTATACCATCCGTCTGCAGCGTTATACGGGCGGAGCGGCAGAAGTGCTCGGCGATACATCCGTGTACCGCTACTTCAATACCAAACGGACAGAGGGAACCCCGCCTGCCGGCAAGACTGCTTCCCGCTATCTGCCGTATGCGGGATTGGTCACGATGCGCTCCGGATGGGATGCCGATGCGGCCTATCTTTGCTTCGACGTGGGACCGCTTGGAGTGGCGCACATTCATCAGGATATGCTGAATATCCATCTGTACCGCGGGGATGAAGAACTGATTTACGACGACGGCGGCGGACAGTATGAGATTTCCGAAGCGCGTAATTATGCCCTGTCCTCCCTTGCGCACAATACCGTATCCGTCGACGGTCTGCCGCAGAACCGGACCGCACCGTATCAGTACACAGAGCCGTATGATGCGCACTTTGTCAGCTGTGATGCGTTCGACTATGCCGAAGGTGTTTATGACGATGCCTTCGGACAGACAAAGCCTGCATCACACACGCGTCAGGTACGTTTCTGCAAACCCGGATTTTTCGTGGTTCGTGGCACGCTTCTGTCAATGGATGGGGATGCGCATGATTATGAGCTGCTGTTCCATGTGGATACCACACAAGTCCGCCGGACAGATGCATATCCCGATGCAGTGATGACCGATTTCGGCCGCAAATACAATCTTCTGATGGTTGCACTGGACGATGCGGGAGCTGCCGTGGAAACGCAGATTGTTTCCGCACAGACAGAACCGCGGTTGCGCGGCTGGTATAACGGCCGTAATGAGCAGGATCTGCATCCGTCGACAACGGTATCGCGCAGTGTCCATGACGTGAAAGATATCCGTTTCACAACGCTTCTGTTCCCAATGCGTGCGGGCGATCCGATGCCGATTGTGGATGTTTCCGCCAATGGCGAGGTACAGGTGACGTTTGAAGGCAAGTCGTATGCGTTCTGTCCGGATGCACTCGACCGATGATAAAGCAGTACAGAAAGGAATAATCATGGCATTCCGATTGATCGACATTGAAAACTGGGAGCGTAAAGAGTTTTACGAGCATTTTATCAGCCAGGTGGTTTGTACATATTCCGTTGTTGTCAACCTTGACATTACAAACCTGAAGAATCACAAACTCTATCCTGCGATGATCTGGCTGCTGACCAGAACAGTCAACGATATGCCTGAGTTCCGGACTTCTCTGACATCGGAAGGACTCGGTATTTACGATGATATGCATCCCTTGTACACGGTGTTCAATAAAGAAAAGAAGAACTTTTCCGGTATCTGGTCTTTTTTTTCGGACGATTATGATACGTTCCTGAAGAACTACACGACCGACGCCGAAAAGTACAGCACCTCTACCCGTTATGCCCCCAAAGACGGAACGCCGCCCAACTCATTCAACATCTCGATGGTTCCGTGGCTGGAATTTGCCGGGTTCAACATCAATGTTTTTGATGACGGACATTTCCTGCTGCCGATTTTCACAATGGGAAAATACTTTGACCGGGACGGGAAACGGATGCTTCCGCTTGCAATACAGGTACATCACGCTGTCTGTGACGGATATCATGTCGGCTTGTTTGTC
>JBGVOJ010000033.1:0-4237 GCA_045126415.1 Eubacteriales bacterium
ACTTCGGACGGATGCTTTACGCGTCTCCAGGACAGTTCAGAGGTATGTACCATACCGTCAACGCCGCCCAGGTCAACGAATGCACCGAAGGATGTGAGGCTCTTAACCTCGCCGTCGTATTCCTTGCCTTCTTCGATGGTAGCCCAGAATGATTCTTCCTTGGCCTTTCTTTCTTCTCTCAGTACGGCACGGATGGAAGCGTAAGCTCTCTTGCGGCCTTCGCCCTGCTTGATTTCGATGATCTTAACCTTCTGGGTGGTGTTTACGAGAGCGTTCAGATCGCCGTCCTTCGGAACGCCGGTGAGGGATGCGGGGATGAATACGCGAACGGAGTTGATGTTGATGATAACGCCGCCCTTAACAACTTCTACAACCTTACCTTCGAGGGTAACGCCGGTTTCGCTGGCTTCTACGATGCCGAGCCAGTTGGATTCGGAATCCACTCTGGTCTTGTCAAGAGTTGCAATACCGTCGATATCGCTTACCTTGATAACCTTAGCCTTCACAACGTCGCCGAGCTTGTAGATTTCTTCAAGCTTTGCCTGCGGGTCGGAAGTAGCCTTATCGTGCGCGATGACACCGGTGGTCTTGGTGCCGAGGTCGAGGTGGATCTCATTCGGGTAGATCGCGGTAATAACGCCTTCGACGATATCTCCTGTATTTAAAGTTTTGATGGACGCTTCGAGAAGCTCAGCAAATGTCTGCTCGTTCATGGTTTGATATACCTCCTGTATTAAACTGTACGGCGTCGATGCACCGGCAGTTATTGACATAATAGATTGTGGATCGACAAGTATGTGTTTACAGTCTTCTGCGCCGCCCACAAAATATACATTCCTGCAATACTTGGCTGAAATATCACGGAGCTTTCCTGAATTCGAGCTGTCTGAACTTCCGATAACCAGCATAATATCGGACTCTCGGGCAAGGCTGGCTGCTTCTTCCTGACGTAATTGTGTCACCTTACATATTGTATCAAAAATCTCGGCGTTTGTATAGACCTTTTTGATAAAATTTATACTTTTTTTCCATTCCGATAAATTTTGTGTAGTCTGCGCCGCAATCGCTATGAATTTTGCACAATTTTCATTCACACTGTACAACTTTTGCCACGATTCCAGCGTGGCTGCATCCGGAAGAACGTATTTTTCGCCTTCCGCACAGCTCATAATGCCCTCCACTTCGGGGTGCGTCTCCGCGCCGAGCAGGATAAAGACGCGTCCCTCTCCCGAATTTTCGCGTGCGATCCGGCGCACCTTCTCCACATACGGACAGGTACAATTCAGGAGGGTGAAGGTTTCATTGCGGGCAGCGCATTCTTCCAGAACACGCACGATGTCCGCCAGTTCCCCGTGCGCCCGGATGACGACGGAGATGCGTTCCCCGCGGTCGGCGGCCTCGATCACGGCGGGAACGTCGTCCCTCGCAATCTCCTCCACTCCGCAGGATTTGATGTGATTGATATAGTAATCGTTGTGGATGATCCGCCCGAGCGTACACACCCGGCGTCCCATGTTTTCCTGTTTCGCACGTTCGATTTCCGCTTCGAGCGCGTCGGTCGCATTCTTGACGCCGAAGCAGAAACCCGCGTACTTCGCGATTCTTATTTCCATAAATCAGTCATTCTTCTCCGCAAGGGACGCACGATCCCCGGCGGGAAGCTCGCTTTTTCCGTATTTGATTTCGCAGACATGGTTGAAAATGATCTGCGCCGCGCGGGTGTATTCCGCCATCCCGCCCTTGGTAAATTCCAGTTCCTCAAACCGTACGGGTTCGCCGAACGTGACGATGTTTTTATGGAACATCCCCGTCTTGCCGCGCTTGCTGTCGAGGAAAACCGGAACGACCGGTGCCTTCGTCCGGTACGCGATCATACCGATGCCCGCCTTGATTTCCGTGGTGCGCGGATCCTGTCCGCCGTAACGGTGTCCCTGCGGAAAAATCCCGATCAGTTCCCCTTCGTCAATCAGCTCGATCGTCCGCTTGATGCTGCTGACGTCCGGACCGCCGCGGTTCACGGGGTACGCACCGAGTGCCTTGATCAGCGGAGCGAGCAGCGGAATTTTGAACAGTTCCTTCTTCGCCATATAGCGCACCTGCCGCTTTGCCGCCGCCGAAATGATCAGCACATCCGAAAACGCCGTGTGATTCGACGCCACGATCGCACCGTCTGCGGGAATATTCTCCACGCCGTGCGCTTCGATGCGGTAGAGAGCCGACACCGCCGGCTCAAATGTTTTGTAAATCCACTGATAAAATGTCATAACAAACTCCAATGCCCCGGATTATTTTTCCAGATACTGCTTCATCAGCCCGACGATATAATCCGCCGAACCTTCCACATCGTACGGACCGTTGTCGAAAATGATTGCGTCGTCCGCCGGCTTGAGAGGAGCCGCGTCGCGTTCGCTGTCCTGCTTGTCTCGTGCAATGATCGCCTCGAGAACGTCGTCAAAGTTCACATCCAAACCGCGTTCGACCTGTTCGCGGTAACGACGCTTCGCACGTTCCTCCGCGGAAGCCGTCATGAAAATCTTGATTTCCGCATCGGGCATAATCACCGTCCCGATGTCGCGGCCGTCCATGATCACGCCGCCCTCGTCTGCGAGTTTCTTCTGCATATCCAGCAGATACGCGCGCACTTCCGGAATCTTCGACACCGCCGACGCATATACGGATCCGGTTTCCGTACGGATGCGGTCGCCCACGGGTTCCCCGTGAAGAAGAACGCACTGTACGCCGTCCCGGTAGGTCAGTTTGATATCCACCGTATCGAGCAGGGCAATGATCCCCGCCGTGTCGTCCGTTGCCACACCGTTTTCATACGCGTACAGCCCGACCGTACGGTAGAGCGCACCGGTATCCACGTAAATCAGCCCGGTCTTTGAGGCAACCGCCTTGGCAATCGTGCTTTTTCCCGCACCGCTCGGACCGTCCAGTGCCACGCGAAGTTGATTCAGCTTCATATTTTTCACCAATATATCCAATCCTCAGAATTTTTCCAGCAAATTGTTCGGACGCCCGGGGAATGCCCGGAAGAAATCGTCCGCGTTTCCGGCAAATTTCACGCCGTCCATGTAGGAAGCCCGCCGTGCGTCAAACCGTTCGCCGCCGAGCAGAATCCGTGACAGCGCGGGAACACCCAGAGAAATATCGTACGGCGAGTCAAACGGCATACGGATAACCTGCACTTCGCCGCGCACATATTCCACGGCATAGACCCCGCGGTTGTACGAAAGCGGATCGTCGATCTGCAGACGGAAATGCCCGTATTCGTCGGGATAGACCGTGTTCTCCAGAAGCACCTGCGGCAGAAGCACACGCCCCATTGCCCCGTTTTCCAGAGAATACTCCGCATCCACGTATTCACCGAGCACCAGTTCAAGTTCGCTGTCCGGGGGGAGTTCCCTGAATTTGTACTCGCTGACCTGCCCCTCGAACATCCGCAGGAACCCGAGAATTCCGCGCAGCGCGTCCGGCGATGTGTAGCAGAGTTCGCTGACGGTCATCACCTCGTCCTCACAGCGGAATGTCGCGAGAGCTGCCGGTGTCTCTCCGTCATACCAGACATACGTCAGCTTCTGGGACTTGTGCGGCTTGTCGGAATACGCATGGGGATTTGACCGGCGGAACATCCCGTCGTACCGTTCCGCGTACGCATTGTAAACCGCCAGAAGATCTTCTTTCTTCACCGGCCCGTCTTTGATGTACATCTTCGCGGAAGTATTGCGCGGGAACTTCGCCAGTGCGGACGCCGAAACCTTGATCCGCATCCGCTTCATCACACGTTCGTAGCCGAACTGACGATAATAATTGTAGGAAAACGGATAAAGGAAGCTCGTCACCCAGCCGCGTTCGGGAGCCTGCCGGAAAATCTCGTCAAAAATCGCACGGATTGCACCCATACGCCGGTATTCCGGAACCGTCGCAACCCCGCCGATTCCCACGGATTTATAAACCTTCCCACAGTAAAAACTGTTGTACTCGGGCGTAAAAATCGTGGCAATCAGCGTCTCGCCGTCGTCCAGAAACGCACCGTACACTTCTTCATCCAGCCCGTCGCCGTCGGACTCTTCCATATCATAGGAAAATGAAAACGCAAGACTCTGGATCGCGTCCAGCTTCCCGTTTTCATTCGGCCGCAGTCTCCGTACAATCATAGTATTCTCCTGTCGTTCGTCAGATATTGTCTGATCAAAAAATTATTCAAAATCCCAGCATCGTTCGGCAGCCGCCG
>JBGVOJ010000034.1:0-1103 GCA_045126415.1 Eubacteriales bacterium
AAGGTTTTGGAAAGGGGTTCGGGGAAAACCTTTTCCTCAAAAAGGTTTTCCCCGAGAAACTTCATTTACTTAGGATTCTTTTCGGCGAAGTCTTTCATGAATGCTACGAGGGCTTCGACGCCTTCGTAGGGCATTGCATTGTAGATGGACGCTCTCATGCCGCCGACGGAACGGTGACCCTTGAGGTTCATGAGACCTGCTTTTTCGGCTTCCTTCGGGAATTTCTTATCGAGTTCTTCCACGCCGGTCACAAAGGTCACGTTCATCATGGAACGGGAATCCTTTTCCACGGGCGCGATGTAGTAATCCTGGGAATCGAGGTAATCGTAGAGAAGAGCTGCCTTCTTTTCGTTCAGCTTCTTCATTTCTTCGAGACCGCCGAGACCGAGGATCCATTTGTAAACGAGTCCTGCCATGTAGATTGCATAGCACGGCGGAGTGTTGTACATGGAATCGTTGTCCGCCATCAGCTGCCAGTCGAGCATGGACGGGGTTTCCGGACGTGCGTTTCCGAGAAGGTCTTCGCGGACGATCGCCACGGTCAGACCTGCGGGAGCCATGTTCTTCTGCGCGCCTGCGTAGATCACGCCGAACTTCGATACGTCAACGGGTTCGGAGATGATGCAGGAGGACATATCGGCTACGAGCGGGATATCGCCGGTGTCGGGGATGTAGTTGAACTTTGTACCGTAAATGGTGTTGTTGTAGCAGATGTGAACGTAGTCGGCATCCGGACGGAAGGATTCGCGGGTTGTCGCCGGAATCTTCGCGAAATTGTCATCCTTGGAAGAAGCAACGGCCTTTGCGTCACCGTACTTCTGCGCTTCCTTGTACGCCTTGGTGGAGAACTGACCGGACAGAATATAGTCTGCCTTGCCGGTCTTCATCAGGTTCAGCGGAACTGCCGCAAACTGAGTTGACGCGCCGCCCTGCAGGAAAAGTACCTTGTAGTTGTCCGGAATATTCATCACGGTGCGGAAATCCGCTTCCGCCTTCTTGATGATTGCTTCGTATGTGGGAGATCGGTGGCTCATTTCCATAACGGACATGCCTGCGTCACCGTAACAAACGAGCTCGGCTGCGGCTTTTTCCAGTACGGGGAG
>JBGVOJ010000035.1:0-1391 GCA_045126415.1 Eubacteriales bacterium
TGCCGCTATTAACGAAGCGGTAAAGTGGCTGACTGAAGCATTCGGCGGTGTGTCTGAGACAGAAACTATTCCGACAACTGAACGCGAAACCCCGGCGAAACCTGCCATCACTCTGGAACAGGTTCGTGCAGTCCTTGCCGAAAAGTCCCACGATGGATTTACCACAGAGGTACGCGCCCTTCTTCAGAAGCATGGTGCGGACAAACTCTCCCTCATCGATCCGTCTGAATACGAATCTCTCATGAATGATGCGGAGGCACTCGGCAATGGGTAAGCACGCACTTCTGTCCGCATCCTCTTCCCACCGCTGGCTGAACTGCTCACCGTCAGCTCGTCTGGAGCAGGAATTCGACGATACCGAGTCTTCAGCCGCCGCCGAAGGAACTGCCGCACACGCCCTTTGCGAACACAAGCTGAAAAAGGCTCTCAAACGGCGTTCAAAGAAACCGGTCAGCGAATATGATTGCGACGAAATGGATGCCTACACCGACGATTATGTAGAATTCGTCATGGAAGCCATTGAGAAGGCAAAGCAAACCTGTGCCGATCCGCTTGTCCTGATCGAACAGCGGCTGGATTTCTCCTGTTATGTACCGGACGGATTCGGCACCGGTGACTGCGTGATTGTAGCGGACGGTCTGCTCCACATCATCGACTTCAAGTACGGTCAGGGTGTTCTGGTCGAAGCCGAGGAAAATCCGCAGATGATGCTGTACGCACTCGGCGCACTTCGGCTGTTCGATGCTCTGTACGACATTGAAGAGATCTCCATGACGATCTACCAGCCGCGCCGGGATAACATCTCCACGTGGACAATCACCGTGGATGACCTGCTGTCGTGGACGGAAAATGTGCTGAAACCGAGAGCCGAACTTGCTTTCCGTGGAGAGGGCGAGTACATACCCGGAAGTTGGTGTACTTTCTGCAAGGCGGCGGTCAAGTGCCGTGCCAGAGCCGAAGAAAAACTGCAGCTTGCCCGATACGAGTTCGCTATGCCACCTCTGCTGACCGATGCGGAAATCGAGGACATCCTTCTGAAACTGGATGATCTCACAAAATGGGCGAACGAAATTCAGGCATATGCGCAGGATGCCGCCATCAATCACGGCAAGGCATGGCACGGTTTCAAACTGGTCGAAAGCACCACCAAGCGAAAGTACATCAATGAAGATGCCGTCATCGAAACCGCAAACGCCGCCGGATACACGGATATCTTCCGAAAAAGCCTGATTCCCATCACGGAAATGGAGAAGCTCATGGGCAAGAAAAACTTCGTTGCCATTCTCGGCAGTCTGGTCGAGAAACCCAAAGGCAAGCCGACCCTTGTTCCCGCATCGGACAGGCGTCCGGCGATCACAACAGACGATGCACAGAATGAATTTACCGAAATT
>JBGVOJ010000036.1:0-2686 GCA_045126415.1 Eubacteriales bacterium
CGGGCGTCAGACATTCGAATTGCATGGAGCACGACGGTCTGGGTCATTGCGTTCATCCTCACTTTCAGATTAATACAGCAATTATAGCACTTCCCCCGCGGGATTGTCAAGAGTTTTTTCGATTTTTTAAATTTTTTCAACATTATTATAGAGAAAAGTTTAAATTTCCACGATTTTTTCTTCATAAATCCTTGTATTTTCCGGAAATATGTGGTATGATAAAGGCGATCCAATATTTTCGAAACAGCAGAGGTGCGGGTTCAATGAGGCGTGACGGTGAAGGTCCGAAAGGATTTTCCATGATCGTGGGATGATCGTGTGTCCGCGGAGGTGCATCCGCCGAAGAGGAGGATTCCCATCTTCTCTGGGGCATGGCAGAAGATGTCATGCACTGTCACGTTTTCGTGGAGCGCTGCGTTTGATGTCTTTTCCGGGCATCTTTCTGCGCGTCAGCGGAAGGTGCCTGTTTTTTCGTCCTTAAAAAATTTTATATATTTTACAGAAAGGTCCCCGCCATGAGAAGAAGATTTTTCACCGTCCCCGGTTCCCGGATGATGTTCTCTCTCGTTGTGCTTCTTGCAATGGCTGTCGTTTCGCTCGGCATTTCCGTATTTGCCGATGAAGTGGCAGTTGTTGAAGGCGAAGCGGTCGAAGTTGTCGAAGCAGCCGAAGCCGTCGAAGCTGTCGAAGAAGAAGCGCCCGCAGAAGAAGAATCCGGCCCCGCAGCCTACGCGACTGCACTTTCCCTGTTGCCCCCTGTTATTGCAATTGTCCTCGCACTGATTACCAAGGAAGTATATTCCTCCCTGTTCATCGGTATTCTTGCCGGCGCGCTTCTTGCCGCTGACTTCAATCCTCTCGGAACGATGGACGTTATGCTGAACGACGGCTTCATTTCCGCCGTATCCGGCAGCGCAGGTATCTTCATCTTCCTCGTTCTCCTCGGTGTACTCGTTGCCCTCATCAACAAGACCGGCGCGTCCAAGGCGTTCGGCGAATGGGCAAAGACCCACATCAAGTCGAGAGTCGGCGCACAGCTCGCAACCTTCGCGTTCGGCGTGCTGATCTTCATTGACGACTACTTCAACTGTCTGACCGTCGGTTCCGTTATGCAGCCCGTAACGGACGCGAACAAAATCTCCCGTGCAAAGCTGTCCTACATCATCGACGCGACCGCAGCTCCGATCTGCATGATCGCTCCGATCTCCTCCTGGGCAGCGGCTGTTGCAAGCTACGCGGACGGCACCGGTTACTCCGGTCTCACCCTCTTCGTACGTGCAATTCCCTACAATTTCTATTCCCTTCTCACCCTCGTGTTCATCGTTGCTCTCGCGCTCATGAAGTTTGACTACGGCCCGATGGCAATCCACGAAAAGAACGCGCAGGAAAAGGGTGATCTCTTCACCTCCGGCACCGAACATGCTGCTGTGGAAATCGAAAAGAACCAGAAGGGCAAGGTCATGGATCTTGTTGTTCCGATCGTTGTCCTCATCGCAGTCAGTGTATTCGCTCTCGTTTACGTCGGCGGTATTCTTGACGGTTCCGACTTCATCACCGCGTTCGGTGACACCGACGCGACCGTCGGTCTCCCGTGGGGCGGCATCATCACCCTTCTCGTAACGGTGATCTTCCTCCTCGTTCGCCGTGTGATCACCTTCAAGGACGCAATGGACTGTATCCCCGAAGGCTTCAAGGCAATGGTTCCGGCAATCCTGATCCTCACCATGGCAGGCACGCTGAAGAACATGACCTCCAACCTCGGCTCCTCCGAATTTGTTAAATCGTTCATGGCAGACGCATCCGCGCTCCAGAACTTCCTGCCCGCAGTAATCTTCCTCGTAGCAGGCTTCATCGCATTCTCCACCGGTACGTCCTGGGGTACGTTCGGTATCCTGATCCCGATCGTGACCGACATCTTCCCGGCATCCTCCGAACTGATGTACATCGGTATGTCCGCGTGCCTTGCAGGCGCGGTATGGGGCGACCACTGCTCCCCGATTTCCGACACGACCATCATGTCCTCCGCGGGTGCAAGATGTGACCACATCAACCACGTATCGACCCAGCTTCCGTACGCGATCACCGTTGCGGCTGTATCGTTCGTATCGTTCATCATCGCATCGTTTGTACAGACCTGGTTCGTTGCTCTCCCGATCGGCATCGTCCTCATGATCGGCACTCTGTTCGTAATCAAGAAGGTTACGGCAAAGAAGGCGTGAAGCTTTACAAAGCAATCATTAAGGCTGACGTTTTGTGCGTCAGCCTTTTTGTTTGGGTTCAGTTTTCGGGGAAGGTGAGCGTCCAGTCGCCGGAGTACTGAACCTCGATGGAAGAAATACCGAAAGGGATCGTATCGTGCGTTTCACTGTATTCCCTGAGAAATTTGGAGGAAAAACGGTAGTAGTATCCCTCTTCAAATATATACGGTCTCATGGACAGGAAGGAGTTTTCGGGATCGCCGACAAAGAGCTCTTCTCCGAAAAGCAGAGAGCTGACCGCTTTCGAAAAAACATTTACCGGCTTTTCTTCCGTCTTAAAGTGCCGGACTATTTCATCGGGAGTTGTGAATGTGATGGTATTCTTGTCCTCGCGGGTGATTTTTGTAATTGTAAAGGTAATTCCGTCAACATCAAGAATTTTCCATTCGCCGGTCAGTGTCTCGCCCGGTTCCGGGATCGGGAGATCA
>JBGVOJ010000037.1:0-2563 GCA_045126415.1 Eubacteriales bacterium
CGAGCGCAGAGGTCGGTTCGTCAAACAGGATTACGTCCGGATCCATCGCCATGGCACGGACGATCGCGATTCTCTGTTTCTGACCGCCGGAAAGCTGGGACGGATACGCCTGCGCACGGTCGGCAAGACCGACACGGGTCAGAAGCTGCATTGCGCGTGCTTCCGCCTCTTCCTGCGATTTTTTCAGCAGCTTCATCGGTGCCAGCGTCATGTTGCGGAGAACCGTCATGTGCGGGAACAGGTTGAAGTGCTGGAACACCATGCCCATCTTCTGACGGCAGAGGTTGATGTCCGTCTTCTTATCCGTGAGAATCTGTCCGGCAAAGTTGATTGTGCCGTCGGTCGGGACTTCCAGCAGGTTCAGCGAACGCAGGAACGTCGACTTCCCCGAGCCGGACGGGCCGATGATGCAGACGACTTCGCCGCGGCGGATGTCGTTCGAGATGCCGTCGAGAGCCTTGATCTTGTCGCCCTTGTAGTACTTTTTCAGATCGCGTACGCTGATGAGAATATCGTTTTTAGCGTTCACTGTTCTTCAGTCTCCTTTCGAGTTTGCCGACCAGCCATGTGAAGAACATGACCATCGCCAGATAGATTGCCGCAATTGCGAAAAGAGGCCAGAAACTCTGGTATGTAATACCGCGGATGATGTTCGCACCGCGGGTCAGGTCGGTTACACCGACGTAGCCGGCGACGGACGTTTCCTTCAGCAGCGTGATGAATTCGTTTGCGAGCGCAGGGAGGATGTTCTTGAACGCCTGCGGAAGAACGATGTATGCCATTGTCTGCACGTAGTTCAGACCGAGCGAACGTCCGGCTTCCGTCTGACCGGGGTCAATGCTCATGATACCGCCGCGGATGATTTCCGCAACGTAAGCCGCAGAGTTCAGACCGAACGCAACGACACCGCAGAGCATTTTGTTGCGGGAACTTGCCATGATGACGAAGAAAATGATAAGAATCTGAACCATGACCGGCGTACCGCGGAAAATGGTCAGATAGCATTTGCAGATACCGTTGCCGATTTTGAGAAGCGTCTTGCCGATGCCGGCACGCATATCGGTGTACTGCTTGTCGTAGGTGGAACGAACGGCCGCGATGATGATGCCGATGACGACGCCGAGTACAAGGGAAAGGAAGGTCAGCAGAAGGGTGCTGCCGATCCCGGACACGATGTACTTCCAGCGGTTGTCAACGATAAACGCGACTTCAAATTCCTCCACCAGTTTGGTAAACCAATCCAAAGTAAAACTCCTTTATACTAAAAAATGAGGACATTCAAAGTCCCCAGTTTCTTTCCCCTTCTGCCTGACTTAATATCCTTTTTCTGGTTAAAGTTTTTTGAAAGGGGTTCGGGGAAAACTTTTTTCAAAAAAGTTTTCCCCGAAAAACTCATTTCTATAAATTCTTATTCAGCAGGGATGTACTTTGCGATGATGGAAGCAACGGTACCGTCTGCGATGAGTTCGGTCAGAGCGGTTTCGATCTTGGTCATCAGTTCAGCGTTGTCCTTGCCGACTGCGATTGCGTATTCTTCGGTGATGTATTCGGTGTCAAGGATCTTCAGACCGGGGTTGTTCTGAACGAATACCTTAGCGGGTTCGTTGTCGATAACAACGCAGTCAACCTTGTCGGAGGTGAGAGCCATGATCGCGTCAGCACCCTTATTGTAGCGTTCAACGGTAGCGAGACCAGCGTCTTCAAGGTCCCATGTGCAGTAGAGGTCGCCGGTGGTAGCGAGCTGAACGCCGATGGTGTGGGAAGCGCCTTCTGCGAAGAGGTCGTCAGCGGTGGTGATTGCGGAATCTTCCTTGACAACGATTACCTGTACGCCGGTAGCGTAGGAGGTGGAGAAGTCAACCTGTTCCTTACGTTCGTCGGTAACGGTAAGACCAGCCATAGCGAAGTCGTACTTGCCGCTCTGAACGCCGGGGATGATGGAGTCGAAGTCAACGTGTTCGATGGTGAGTTCTGCGCCGATCTTGTCGGAGATCGCCTGAGCGATTTCTGCGTCGATACCGACGATCTTGTCACCTTCGAAGTATTCGTAGGGCGGGAATTCGGCGTTGGTAGCCATAACGAGGGAGTCACCGCTGCCGCCGCAGGATGCACATGCGAGCATAGTCATAACTGCCGCAAGAGCGAGAGTGAGAATCTTTTTCATGATGTGTCAGTCTCCTGAGAAAAAATAATTAAAATTTTACATTCCATGCAAATGTACGGCTATTATACCACCGCTTCATCGGAAAAGCAAGTCTTTTATCAAAAAATATTCAACGAATCTGAATTTTTTTTCGTAGCAATTTTGGCTGATTTTTCCTTATTTCCGCTAAATCGACGGATAACGGAAACTTTTTAACAGAGGATAAAAAAGTATTCATGTATATACTTTAATATATAAATTAAATGAAATTCCGCCGGAAGTGCATAAAACGACGGACAACGGGGAAAACTCCGAAGGAAACGATTCACAGAAACGGAGCGGAATATGCAGAACAACGACGAAAATACCGTAAAGAACGAGCCGGATAAAGCAAACGGCGAGAACCGGCTGGAAGACATC
>JBGVOJ010000038.1:0-3821 GCA_045126415.1 Eubacteriales bacterium
TCAAGGGAATCATTTTTCTGTATTTCTCACTCAATCCGGAATAATATTTTAGGATCAGCTCCACAAGTTCCGCACCATTGATGCCGCGAATAATAGGTGTGCTTTCAAGGTATTTCTGAGCGTTCTTCGTGTAATTGGACAGGGTTACGAACAAGCCGTAATCACCCTCGCGCATAGCGCCTTTGAGGGATTGGATGGTAGTTTCCTTAATGTCGCTGTCCTGACTCTTCACTTGAACCAGGATTCGAGGCGGAAGCTCATCCTTGTATGCAGTAATGTCGATTCCGCTGTCACCACCATGAGGGGAGACAGAGGTGCGGTATCCCATTGCCTGCAGCAAGTCAGCAACAAACAGCTCAAGATCATATCCCTTCAGATTCTTGCTTAGTTCTTTAAGGATAAAATCCTTTGTGCTCTCAATGATTTCCTCGGCAGTAGCTGCTACGGTTTCATCCTCGGAAGAGGGGTCTGAAATCGTCTTTTTGAAGTTCTTGTCCAGCGCAGCAAGGAACTCATCAGCATAGTTCTTAATCATAAAGAAGGACATAGCTGAGCCAATTTCGTAAAGAGCACCCTGAGAGAAGGAAGTTCTCGGCAGATGCTTTACCCACTTTACCTTGCGCTGCTGAACATATTCATGAGCTGCAGCAACGTAGGTATAATCTCCTTCGATGACACCGATGTTTACCATGCGGTCGCTTCTGGACGGAAAAACAACATAGTCACCTTTCTGAGCTTCATGGGCAAAGCGATATAACATACCGGCACTGTTGGCGACAGCGCCTTTTTTGGCGTCGGGATAGACATCAAGATAGTGCTGCTTAAAATCTTCTCTTGTTGCGTTAAGCACAGAAAGATCACCAAATTCACGCCATCCGATAGCAATTACAGAGTCCTGGAGGAAAAGCTTGTCATCCTGAGTATGGATACCCCATACTCTTTTTTCTTCATTCTGATCCATTTTTACCTCCTTACTCTACGCCAAGTGCCTTGAATACAGCATCTTCGGCACTGCTGTAGAAAATCAAATTAAAGCATCCGATCAGTTCGGCAGGAACCGTACCGAGATCTTGTGCAGAAGTCAGCGGAAGAAGAACCTTTTTGGCTCCGCTATCCAAACAAACCTGCAGAGCATTAGCAAGTTCATCGACCTTAATCATGGTACCGCTGATACTGATTTCACCAAGCACCGCCATGGAGCTTTGTACGGGCTTTCCAAGGGCAATCGATGCCAGTGCAATCAGAGATGGCATTGCAAGTTTACCTGTCATACCGATACCCTGAAGGTCCTGATAATTGATGATATAGTCCTTGGTCGTGGTGCTGATATTGCCGCTGATCCGGTTTGCGTTTGCTTTCAGGAAGCTAAATGCGGCATTACTGGATTCTCTTGCTTCTCGGTCATTGCCCAAGCCGGTACGGTCAAATTTACCGTTACCGGGGAGCATCTGAGATTCAAGACGGAAAACACCGATCATACCAGACTTACCACGAGAGACTGTATAGACCTGACCGGGATTACACTTTCCTTCAGGGATCAGCTTGCCGCCACCCTGTTCGGGAACAGTTACATACCGCTCTTCAAAGGATTCAAGGTCGATATAGGAGAAGTTTACATCATAGAACTCCATGCCTCCGAGCTTCTTCAGCTGCTCCTTGACACGGCGGCGCATTTCAAGCGCCAGTCTCAAAACCTCTTCCAGATCATCCTTTGTGAACTGCCCGTCCGGATAGATCAGTTTCAGGTAGCCATCAACCATTCTGCGGACAGCAATGGTATCGCGCTGATTCAGATTCTTTCCAAGACGGAAGTGATGATCGAGCGCATCACCGTACTGTTCCTTGCGCAGCTCACGAATGAACTCAGAAAGGTAGTCAGTGATAAAGCCGTAATCGTTGGTGAAATGCTCCGGTCTGAACTTAGGAATCTCCCATCCGGGAAGATAGCAGTGCATACGATCAAGGAAAGCGGTGTCCGTACCCATTTCCGGGGGGAAGGGATCAAACAAGCTGGATGTTTTAAGGAGTACATCTACACTCTGATTGATGTTGCCAACGAACACCATAGAAGCGGACGCAGCCTTTTCTTCCTTGCCACGGGCAAAGGAACCGGAAGCCATGTAGTCTTTCATGATCTGAACACCGTCTTTATCCTTGAAACGGATACCGGCAACTTCATCAAATGCAACGCAGTCCCAAAGACCGACCAAACCGACAGTTTTGCGACCCATGTTATAGAACAGGTTGGCTACAGTAGTCTGACCACCGGATACAAGAATACTGTTCGGGGAGATCTCCTTATACAGATGAGATTTACCGGTGCTTCGAGGACCAAGCTCACAGAGGTTGAAGTTGTTCTCAACGAGCGGAAGCATTCTCGTAATCAGCAGCCACTTTTCACGGTAGGATAACTCATCCGGTTCCATACCGATGGAACGCAGAAGAATGTCAATCCATTCATCCTTAGTAAATGCCTGACGTCCGTTTTTCAGTTCGTCGATGTCGATGTGGGGCATCTGAATAGGAGTGAGCTTGCGAATCTGGATAGGATAACCGTTCTTCTTATCTTCCTCGTTGTATTCGTACTCCAACTGAACGATACACCAGATACCTCCGCACAGAAGTCTGTCATACTGTTCCGGATATACGTCCTCGATGGGAACATCACCAAGACCGAGGTTGGAGAACTCAGCGAAGAAGCGGTTCTTTTTTATATCCAGTTTAACGGTTATCATATCAATAACTGTGTGACTACCGTTGCTGCGGAGCTTGGCAAGAATTTTCTGAGCCTCATCCGGGCGAACAAAGTTGTCCGCCAAGATGCGCTTTACTGTCTGAACGCCCTTTTCGATGACTTCATCATCGTCGGAGCAGCAATACTGTCCTAAAAGAAATTCCAGAACGTATACAGGGACATTTGCTCCTTCTTTGATCTTCTTCGTCAGATCCTTACGGACAATTCTTCCGTCGAAAGTCTGGCGAAGTTTTTCTTTTATAATTTCGCGGGAATTATCATTAATTGCCTGTTCCATTGACTATACCTCCAATCAGCACGGATTAACCAAAGAAATTGAACTCATCCAGTGCAAAGGCAATATCTATCTGGAACTCTTCACGCTGCGGTGCTTGCAGACCGGATTCATCTGCAATGACCAGATAGTAGCTGTCCTGATTGCTGTATTTCAAGCTCTTCAGTTTGAAACTGCAACGGAAGGTACGATCCTGTCCGTTATCGCTTGTTTTATCTGCAATGATACGCGCGGTGTCACTGATCTGCTTGCCGCTGCTATCTGTGAAGTACAGGAGGTAGTTGCAGGCAGAACGGTTATCGCCAACAGCTTCCTTTTGGAAGAAATTCAGAGAGAAGATCATGTTGCTGATCTTGCGTGTAGCAGACAGAAGATTAACTGTAACCGGCTTGGTGTCGTATCTCTCGCGATTTCTCTGATAGGTTTTGCTTGCATTGCGCAGGAACTGATAGTCAATTACAGGAACAACCATTTCCTGCAGGCTGATACCGCCGTGCACAAAATTGAGACCGCCGCCACTCATCTTGATACGGACATTCTCTCTCGGAGCAAAAGCATCGAGGTCGGCTTGGTCATCCACGAACTTAACCGGCAGCAGATAGTCGGGCTGAGCGCCTTTCTGCATGATTGCGTACCGGCGACCATATTCCACATCCTGCTGATTGAAGCTGGTCTTATCTACCTTATCATCCTCAGTGAGGAGGCTGTAGGTATAGAGGAAGCCATGGTCAGCAGTAATATAAATACGGGTACCACCGAAGTCATTACAAATCACGCGAATCAGATTCTTGA
>JBGVOJ010000039.1:0-2345 GCA_045126415.1 Eubacteriales bacterium
CAGCAGAAGCCGAAGCGGCAGCCAAGGCAGCGGCAGAAGCCGAAGCGGCAGCCAAGGCAGCGGCAGAAGCCGAAGCAGCAGCCAAGGCAGCGGCAGAAGCCGAAGCAGCAGCTCAGGCAGCGGCAGCCATCGACGTCGAAACCGCACCCCAGACCTTCGATTTCGGTATGATCGCAGCCGTTTCCGCAATTCTCTCCCTCATGGGCTTCACCGTCACCAAAAAGAGATAATCTCCCGTAAATCCGAAACGGCAGTCAGCATGACTGCCGTTTTTCTTACGCCCGACTTCAACCCACAGTAGAAAAATTCTAACCGTCTGCGTTATTGTATTCTGCCGGAAAATCCGTATAATAGAAGCAGAACCGGTTCAGCCCAAACATCAAGGAGAAATATCATGCAGCTTAATCTCGGCAAAAAAATAAAGACCCTCCGCAAACAGCGGAACATCTCACAGGAAGTCCTTGCGCAGTACCTCGGCGTGACATTTCAGGCGGTCTCCAAATGGGAAAACGAAACCGCCATGCCCGACATCACGCTCGTTCCCGCCATCGCCGCGTTTTTCGGCGTCTCCACGGACGAACTGCTCGACTTCAACCTGTACGAAATCGAAAAAAATGTCGAAGCCATCGTGGACGAACACAGCAAATACTGGGAGACCGACAAGGCAAAGGCGGAACAGATCCTCCGCGACGGTCTGAAAAAATATCCCGGCAACGACATTCTGCTGAACTGTCTCGTCGGCGTGATTCCCGTTCCCGAACGCAGCACGGAAGTCATCGAAATCTGCAAAGCCCTCGTCGAAGGCACACGGTACGACGATGTGAAGTACGACGCGTACCGGATCATGGCGGAGGCGTACAAAGCGAGCGGCGAGTACGCCCTCGCAAAAGCGGCGATTGAAGAAATCCCGGAAATTTACTTCACCAAACTGCAGGTCAAGGCGGAGCTTCTCGACGGCGAGGATATGTTCGAAGCGGCGGTGAAGCAGAAATCGCTGTCGTTCGAGCATCTTCTCACCATGCTCGGCGAACTGTCGGACTACTACGTTGAAAAAGGCGAGTACGAAAAAGCGCGGATCGAACTGAAATGCGCCCTCGGCGTCTACGATGCGTTCAAAGACGACTTCGCGACGAAATACACCCACAAGCTGTACGACTGCTTTGACGGTCTGCGGCAGGCTCTCGAGGAACACCTCGCGGCAATTTCAGACAAATAACGAAAACAGGGACACCTTCGTGTCCCTGCTGTTTTGTCAGACAACAATGCGAAAGCGGTTCTCGCTCTTTTTGGTAAGGTGAACTTCCGTCTTCGTGAGTTTGCCGTCCGCTTCGATCTCGACGTTGTACCGACCGTAGAAGCCGCGGAACGCGCCCCAGCCGCCGTCATCACAGCCGAAATCCGCTTTGGTGTGCCACGTCTCGTTGAACAGCCGCTGCAGCATCGCAACCGCCGGCTTCGGGGTCATGTCAAACCGCATCAGACCGCCGCGGTAGTAGTTTTCACCCGCTTTCATATCGCCCTGCGGTGCGAACGCCGCGTAGCCGTCGACGAGGTTCCAGTAAACGACCGCTTCCATCTTCGGATTCGAGAACCAGATTTTCATCAGATACTCAAGGATGTCCGACTGAAGCTGTTCGTCTTCTTCGTTGTCTGTGTAGCACGGGATCGTCACTTCCGTGATCTGCTGCTGCAGTCCGAGCAGGTTATACGTGTCCATGACGTTGTACAGATGCGCGGGATCGTAGTACCGTGCGGTCGAATCGATCTCATGCTCCGCACGGTAGAACATATGGTACTGCAGACCGACCGCCTCGACCGGCGCACCCTTCATCAGTGCACGCTCGATCTGCATGTAGTACTGCCCTCTCTGGTGATTGAACAGGCTCGTCCAGCAGTGCGCCGCTTCGTTGATGATCAGCTCGTTGTTCGGGAAATACTTCCGCGCAGTATTGAAGCTCCACTCGACCACGTCGGGATCCCAGAAGAAATTCGTCGCGTGGCGGTTCTGGCTGTACGTGTGGTAATGTCCGCAGAACAGCTCGTTTGTGACTTCCCAGCCGGGGATGCGGGTACGGTAGCGTTCGGCACACTCCGCCATGCGCTTTTCGAGATAGTATTTCACGGAATCCGTGTCGTCCGGCAGCCACATCGGCGCCCAGACGTCGTAGTTCAGGCAGTGCGCCTTCGGGGTGATCCGCTTTTCCTCGCAGTATTCCACGCACAGGTCGGGTGCGGGACGGCGGTAGATTTTCGGCGAATCCTTCGCGAAGCGCGGTTTTCCCTGCTCGGGTTCAAGATCGCTCCAGTAAAACGGCAGCGTTGCAAGGTTGAAAATGTTGTGGAAC
>JBGVOJ010000040.1:0-6049 GCA_045126415.1 Eubacteriales bacterium
CGACCGCCAAAGATAAAACCTATGTAAGATATTCCGATATTATAAATCATCACCTGCTCCCGAATTTTGGAGAGTATGAACTGAATGACCTGACACCGATTGTGGTACAGCGATTTATTACCGCACTGAAACAGAATGGCAATTTGAGAACCGGCAAAGGCTTGTCCGCTAACTCTGTGAACTCCATCATAACGGTCATTCAGGGATCGATGTCCACGGCACATCTGCTGGGACTCACAGACGTTTATGAAATGAACAAGCTAAAGCGGCCGAAAACGAAGGAAAAACAAGTGGAATGTTTCTCGCCGGCAGAGCAGAAGATTATCGAACAGGCGGTGCTGGCAGATCGGCGGGAAAAGATGAAAGGCATTATCCTCTGTCTTTACACCGGCCTGCGAATCGGAGAACTGCTGGCACTGGAATGGAGTGATATCGACTTTGCGAAAGCGGAACTTCACGTCACGAAAACCTGTCATGACAGCAAAAATAAAAACGGCACTTTCTGCCGTATAACCGATGCGCCCAAAACGGAGAATTCCCGTCGTGTGATCCCACTGCCGAAACAGCTTCTGCCAATACTGAAAGAAATGAAAAAACAAAGCAGCTCCGAACTTGTGATTGCAGGGAATGAAAAAATCCTGTCGGTCAGATCGTATCAGCGCAGCTTCGAGCTTCTCTTAAAGAAAAACGGGATTCCGCACCGTGGCTTTCATGCGATCCGTCATACATTTGCGACCAGGGCGATTGAATGCGGGATGGATATCAAATCGCTGTCCGAAATCCTCGGACACAAGAATGCGACCGTCACTCTCAACCGGTATGTTCATTCTCTCATGGAACACAAGCGCAGCATGATGGATAAGCTGGGCAAAATCCTCTGAATACAGGGCTGTATATTGAACGTCTAATAGTGTATTAGGAACACGTTTTACATGAATATTATAGCATAAACTCCCCGAAAATTCAATATATACGACGATCATTGAAGTGTTTTTCAATGATTTTTTTCGTTTTCGGCGTAATAGCGGAACAAAATGCAGGGTGAGTGTTCACCTAATACACTAATAGGTGACTAAGTTATAGGTAAAGAATTCATCTAATTTTTGATGAGATATAGCATGGAAGACAAGAAAAATTTGAGCAAGCGTGAGATGCTTGCAGAGCCATACCCACGGAACATACTCATGGCTCTTGTGAATGGAAAGATTGAGATCCCGGAGATAACCGATGACATGATGGCTGGTATGGATTATGTACTGTCCGCGCTGACGGAAAGAGAATGTGAAGTTCTGCGTCAGCGGTATGTGGAACGGAAAACCTATGCGGCAATTGCGGAATCACTTGGGGTTTCAAAAAGCCGTATTCAGCAGAACGAGTACCATGCTTTCCGTGCAATGCGGTACAAACGAAATATGGGATTTCTTCTGTACGGCAAGGAAGGTTTTGCGGCACGACATTATATCTTTACTTTTCCGGATGAACCGATTCCGGAACTGCCTGTTACTGAACCAGAGATGTATATCATGCCGATTGAAGAACTGTATTTGTCCATCAGCTCATTCAACGGATTGCGTCGGGCAGGGTATAAAACAGTCGGTGACCTCATCACTCTGTCATCCGAAGATATTTTGAATATAAAGGCCCTCGTCCGAAATAACCGGATTGAAATTGCTCGAAAGCTGTATACCTTTGGATTCCGGGATATGTCATGGGATGAATATCTGACCAGCGTTCCAAGAAAACGATAAGTACGGTATCAACACGCCGGAATATGATGATTTTTGAGAGCAACGTTTGACCGCAGGTTAATGTTTCAGCCTCAGTTTTGATTTTACAGCGGCGTGAAATTGATATAGGCACCGGTGACAGTATTCACATTGGTGCCTTTTTTCAGAAATGGAGTGGAGAAAATGCTTGATGTTTATGGAGTCACATTCTTCGGTCATCGCCGGATTGAGCATGGACGAGAAATTGAAGAAAAGGCGTTTGAGCTGATCTGCGAAATTCTTCGGACACATCAGTATGTGGAATTCTTCATCGGACGTGATGGGGATTTCGATCTGCTGATGGCATCGGTGATCCGGAAAGCGAAGAAACACATCGGAAATGAAAACAGTTCGATGATATGGGTGCTGCCGTATCTTACAGCGGATTTTCGGAAAAACGAAAATGAGTATTATCAGTATTACGATGATATCGAAGTATGCGAGGAATCCGCAGCGGTTCATCCCAAGTCGGCGTTCAAAGTTCGCAACCGCAGTATGATCGACCGTGCGGATCTGGTGGTGTTCTATATGGAGCATGAATCTGGCGGGACGTATGAAGCTTGGAGATATGCGACGCAGGCAGGAAAAGCGGTACGGTATTTTTAAGAATTCTGCGCGGTAGGGATTCATTAATCTCCAAGATGAGACTTTACTATATTCGACAGTCTTCTTGTTGCCGCGCTCTCGATGGAAGCCCACTGAGAAGCGTAAATATTCGAGCCGTTTAACAGTACATCACTGACAAGCTTGGGGCTGGGATTTTTAAGTGACCAATTGTGGATAAATGCGATATCGGAAATCGCACTCTGTTGGACGAGATCAATAACCTGACCGGAAACTGGGGCGTGTACATACTTGGTTTTCAAAGCAGTTTCATAATATGCAGGTGTTACGGTTGTGACTTTTGCTGCCTATTGCTTCAAGGACGAGGCAAGAAAATTCTACATCTTCACAGGAGGAAGGAACTACAAACATTTCAGGATGTCTCTTAGTAGTTCATCTTTCCGTGTTTATATGGTTTTGGGATTTACTTGTTCAAGAATGCATAACACCGTTTCTCATATAAGGTCTGTCGGCATACTGTTCCGCACCGAACAGCATCAGAATGCGTTTATCATGCGCAACGACAGAGGACAGAATTTTGTCCATATCATTGAGGTGCGGTTGTGACATCTGGATGGCGTAAAGCGAATCAATTTCACACAGAGACTCGACAAAATGCTCGCCACATCCGCAGAAGTGTATACACCCACCGCCATAATAATTCAGCAGTTCGGTGTCATAGGGACGGATATATTCGCGGTAAAATTCGGGGGACAGATTCATGGCACTGTCCATCCGGAGAAAAATCGTGCCGCGCTGCATAATGTGCCAATGGACAGCAATGTCCTCCCGTTTGGGAATGATTGAAAACCACTTGTCCATAAAACCGCGGTATGTATCCGTGATCAAACGCATCACCGTATGGACAAATTCAGAGTCATCATACATTTCATAAAACATTTCGCCGCCCCAGAGAAGCTCCGCAATGTCAAGCGGTCCCTGTGTATCCGGATGATATACCTCAACGTATTTTTTGATTTTCGGATAGCACTCAAAAATCTCCGCACACATTTCACCGAACGCAAGTACATCACCGCCAAATCCCACATGGAAATCGGGAATACCGGCTTCCAGTACCTCACGCACACGATCACTGTCATTGAAAGACCGTGTTGTCGGCAAGGTGTTGGTTTTCTCTGGCATGATGAACATTTCCGCGCCAAACAGGGAGGTCATGATTGCAGAGCCGTAGTTTGCACGGATACCGATCTTAGCAGACGAGGTGGACAAGCGTCTGCTAAGATCGGCAAGCTCCGCATCCAGCATCAGCTCCGGATCGCGCAATGCGTCATTGATGAGGATGTTTTTCAGTTCCGTTCCCGGCTGAGATACTGTTTTACGGCATGGCGTGAAAACCGGAACATTAAGATCGGTATACCAGAAATTTTTCCACTGTGTACGGAAGTCCTCTTCGTCATCCGGATCGATACGCCGCTCGATATCGTCAAGCAATACAAGTGTGTAGTCAGAAAGCTTCATCATATTCATATCACTCCTGTTGTATCTTATTGTTCTGTATCATCCGGATTAATTACTGGTATATCTTTAATGGTTTCGTCTTTGTATTTATTGTAAGCACGATAAAATGTGTTATTATTTGTATATCCACACAGTACAGCAGCTTGTGATTTTGTGAGTCCGGATTCAATGTAGGCGTTAACATGCTGTATTCGTATCCGATTTATATACTCTCTGAGGGGAGTATTCATGAGAGTATTGAAACATGCTGAAAAGTAAGTTTCCGCATAGTTGTAGCGGAATGCCAGACTTTTTAATGTAATCGGCTCCATATAATGTTCATTGATGTATTTCACGATATCGTAGATGGGAAAACTCGTTTTTTCGCTTTCATTTTCTGCTGCAAGGAAATCCTCTGCCAATAGACCATAAAATGTGTTGAAAATACCTTGATCCAATATGGAATTACCAGGAGACCATATTTCCGTCATCGTGTATAGAAACTGAGACATCACATTTCTTTTCAACATTGATAACTTCATAAATGGAGGAAGAAGACATTGTCCGTTAAGCAAGGGATTATCTAAAAAATCCGTAGTGATCATAAGAACAATTACCTTAGCTTCTCCGTTACTGGTATAATAGTGCCCTTGTCCTGATCGAACATAAGCGACTTCTCCGGCATACATAGTACGTTTCTTTCCATCAATATGCACAGGAAATTTTCCTTCGATCACATAAACGAATTCCATTGCCTGATGATAATGAGGAGTATCATTTCTTTTTGGAGTTTCCTCTGTTATATGATAATATATCATATTAAAACGATAGCTTTGATCAGCACGCATTTCATAAAAAAAATTATTTTTCATAAACAACTTCACAAGATTTATGATGTAAAATTTAAATTATTTATGATATATGATAATTATATTATATATCATGATGGCAATAATCGTCAAGTCGCCACCATAAGTTTTGACACTATTGCCTTGAGTAGTGGAGTTGATTGTAAATTCACTTTGCGATATAATTATCATAACATAATTATGAAATATACCTTTATTTTGTTGTTGTCAGACAACAGTATATCATCATGCTTGATTATTGAAAAAAAGAATGGCGAATATGAAAGCGACATTAGATGTGCTCGATGACTCAGTCGAAAAGCTCTGGTCGGTCTTTTGAAGGAAAGCCAACGGCGTAGATAGTGTTTCTGATTATTGATGTTATCAAACGGGTTCAATATTGTCAGCTTAGAAGTTCTGTGCGGAAGAATTTATAAATATAGAGAAAGGAGATAGATATGAGTGTAAGCAGATATGTCAGCACAAAAATCGGCACCATCGGTGACATGACCGCGACCAGCTACCACGGCGGCGGCAAGACCCATCCCGGTGCTGTATGTCCTTTCGGCATGGTTGCATTCGGTCCCGACACCCTCGAAGGCGGTGACAACGGCTCCGGCTACAGCTACCATCACACCACCATCGACGGCTTCTCCATCAACCATATGTCGGGCGTGGGCTGGTACGGTGATCTCGGTAATTTTCAGGTAATGCCGACCACGGGCGAGTTGAATCTTCTCTCAAGCACCTACCGCGATGCACTCACCACCCGTGATGACCGCGGATATGAGTCGGATTTCAGCCATGATACCGAAGTCACCGAAGCCGGATACTACGCAGTCACCCTTGAAACCTACGGCATCCGCGCCGAAACCACATCCTCCGTCCACTGCGGCATGATCCGCATGACCTATCCCGAAAGCACAAACCGCAGAGTACAGATCAATCTTGCCAGACGAATTGCAGGACGTTCCCCTCTGCAGGAAGTGAAGCTCATCGACGGATACATCCTCGAAGGACGAATCCACTGTCCGTCCACCCACGGCGGCTTCGGCAGAGGCGGCGGCAATGTAAACTACGACCTGTACTTCCACGCGGAATTCTCCGAAAAGTGGGTAAATTACGGCGTATGGAACAAGAATGTTCCCGTTGACATCTGCTGCGACGAATACACCGGTGAAGAACTTTGGTTCTATGCTGAATTTGAGGCAGGAGCCGAGCCTATTCTGCTGAAAGTCGGAATCTCCTATATCAACATCGAAGGTGCGAGAGACAATTTCGCCGCGGAAGCTGCTGATGTGACATTCGATGAAATGTACGAAAAAGCAACCGCCGCATGGGATGAAGCACTGTCCGTAATCTCTGTGGAGGACA
>JBGVOJ010000041.1:0-7756 GCA_045126415.1 Eubacteriales bacterium
TATAAAAACGGAAAGCGTTCGTCCGCCCGCAGTATCTCCGTCTATGTGCTGCGCGACCGCCACGCCGCTCTCCTCAAAAAACAGAATCCCGAAAAGAAAACACTCAACCGCATCGGGATCTCAGCCTCAAAAAAAATCGGAGGCGCTGTACAGAGAAACCGCGCAAAACGGGTCATCCGGGAAGCCTACCGCCAGATAGACAAAGAATCCGGTATACGCACAGGCTACCTCATCGTGATCGTCCCCCGCACCGAATGTACAGTCCTGAAAATGCAGGATGTAAAACGCGACCTGCACTACGCCCTTGCAAAATCCGACCTGCTCGTCAAAGCCGAAAAAAACGGCAGAAACGACAGTGCCGCAGCTCCCGTCGATGCACCTCATACCTCCGACACACCTGCCGTGCCCGGAAACAATCCGCATGATGAACGTGCGTGATCTTCCTGCGCGCGCCCGGCGTGTCTTTTCACGCGCCATGATTTTTCTGCGGCGCGTGTATCTGCTCCCCGTACGGTTCTACCGACGCTTCCTCTCTCCCCTCAAACCCGTGTCCTCCTGCCGGTTTACGCCGACCTGCTCGCGCTATGCCGTGGACGCCGTCATGGAATGGGGAATTATCGTCGGTACGCTCATGGCCGTGTGGCGCATTATGCGGTGCAATCCCTTTTCCGCCGGCGGAGATGATCCCGTTCCCACCCGACGCGAAGTGCGGGAAAAACTCAATCTCCTGAGAAATTCAAGGCGGAAAAATTGACCCCCACCCTTTTTGTCCGAACAATTTAAGCAGAACTTTGTCACAATTCTTGTTTAAAAGTTTTTGAAAAGGGGTTCGGGGAAAAACTTTTTGAAAAAAGTTTTTCCCCGAGAAAACACCATCATTCCCTCGGAGAACCACATGGAAAGTATTTTTGATATTCTGTATATCCCGATGGGGTATCTGATCCGGCTGGCGTATTCGCTGACCGACAACTATCTGCTTGCCATCCTCCTGTTTACGCTGGTTATGGAAGTCATCCTTTCCCCGTTCGGCATCAAACAGCAGAAAAATCAGGTCAAGCAGGCTTCCCTCGCCCCCAAGGTCGCCGCGATCCGCAAAAAGTACGCCGGACGCAACGACCAGGCCACCCAGCAGAAGATGCAGAACGAACTCATGGATATGTACAAGCAGGAGAACTTCAACCCGGCCGGCGGCTGCGGTACCCTCCTCATCCAGTTCCCCATCATCATCTGCCTCTACAACGTCGTAATCAATCCTCTCCGCTATATCAGCAACGTACCGAAGGCGGAAATCGCCGCGCTCAAGACCTTCATCACCGAGTCCGGCGTGACCCTCGACATCCGCAACGAACAGATCGGTATCATCAACCACATCCGCGATAATGTGCAGAGCTATACCAGCATCGCACCTTCGCTGGAAAATGCGGTCATCCCGAACTTCACCGTCGGACCGTTTGACCTCTCCCAGATCCCCGAGATCTCCTTCTCCCCCTTCAACTGGCTGATGCTCATCCCCGTGGTCACGTTCATCGTGATGATCCTCTCCCAGAAGATCTCCCAGATGTTCACCTACCAGTCCCCCGAAACCGCAGACGCGCAGAACAGCGCATCCATGAAGATCATGATGTGGACCATGCCCCTGCTTTCCGTTTACATCGAATTCCAGATGGCGGCGGCGATCGGCGTATACTGGATCTTCCGGAGCATCATCTCCACCATCCAGCGCATTATCTTCAGCAAGCTCTTCCCCGTTCCGAAGTTCACGGAAGAAGACTACAAGGCGGCGGAACGCGCGGCGAACGTCAAGGAAAAGAAGCCGAAGAAGGAAAACAAGGCTCCCGTCCGCAGTCTGCACCACATCGACGACGAGGAATACCTCGCCCGTCAGGAAGCAAAGGCGAAGGCGCTCGAAGCCGAAGAAGCTGCCGAACGTGCCGCAGCCGGTGACACCACTGAAGCGAAGAACGACAAGGCCGCTCCCATCAAGAACGACGACAAGTCGGCCTACAAAAACAAGAAAAACTGAATCCGCAATCCAAAGTTTAAGGAGAAATCACACGGCAGAATCCGAGTCCCGTGTGTGATTCAAGCAATAACATGAACGAAACTTATCTTATCATGGCGAAGACCGTTGAGGAGGCGATCGCGATTGCAAACCGCGAATACGCCAAGGACGGCAAAGAAGTAAGCTACGAAATTCTTGAAATGCCCAAGAAGGGTTTCCTCGGCATCGGCGCGCGTGACGCGAAGATCAAGATCACCGTTTCCGAATCCGAGTCCAGCCGGATCGGCTCCGAACTCAGCTCCCTCGTCGCAGATCTGCGCGGCATGAAGGTTCACACCAACCGCGGCGGCAGTGAAGGCGAAGAAAAGCCGAAGAAGCAGCCGAATCCGAATCAGAAGAAGCAGGGCGGACAGAGCGGTCAGCAGCAGGGTCAGAAAAAGCCCGCCGACAAGCAGGCACAGCCGAAAGCAAACGGTCAGGCTCCGAAGCAGGGCGCACAGAAACCCGCACAGCCGAAGGCGGAAGCAAAGCCGCAGCAGAAGCCCGCGGAACCCAGGAAGGACAAGCCGGCGGAAGCCGCAAAGCCGCAGGCACCCAAGCAGAAGCCCGAAGGTCAGCCGAAACCTGCGGAAAAGCCTGCAAAGCCCGCAGAAGCAAAGGAACCCAGACCGGAACGTCAGCCGAAGCCGGAAGTCAAGGCAGAAAAGCCCGCGGAACCCAAAAAGCCTCAGGAACCGAAGGAAGTCAGGGAACCCAAGCCGCAGAAGCCGGCGGAAAAGCCTGTCGAAAAGAAGACAGAACCCGTGGAAACCGTCATCGCGGAACCGGCTCCCGCCGCTGTTCCGGCCGTTTCTGAAGAAACCGTGACCCCGGAACCCGCCGCAGAACCGGCGAAGACCGAATACAAGTCCAGCCTCCGCAATCAGGCAAAGCCCCAGCGCAGACAGAAGGCCCCGAAGTCCGTGAACGCAGACGCCGTTCCGGGTGCGGAAGCGATCATTTCCGCACCGATGGGTCTCGCAGACTTCACCCGTGAAGAAAACAGCGTATCCTTCGGCAGCGAATCTTCTTCCGGCGGCCGCATGAGCAACGACATCCGCAAGAAGCCGCGTCATCCGAAGCAGGCAATCAAGCCGGAACAGATCGCGGAAAACATCAAGGAAGCGAAGGAATACAAGGAAGTCCGTCCGGAAATCGAAGAAGCGGTTCTCCCCGCACTGGACGCGAACGAACGTCCCGTCGAAGTGCTTGACGAAGTTCTCGCGGAAAATCTCGAAGAGATGGAACCCGCATCGGAAGCTCCCGCAGTGGAAGAAGACCGTCAGAAGGTCGGCGTGACCGAAGCGGAAATGCAGTTTGCGCTCGACTTCACGAACACTCTGCTCCGGAACATGGCAATCGGCGCGACCGCAAGCCGCGTGGAATGCCCCGAAGGCGAAGAATACATCATCGAAGGCGACGCGAATGTCTACCCGAAGATCAACATCGACGGCGACGGCACCGGTATTCTGATCGGTCACCACGGCGAAACCCTCGACGCGGTACAGTATCTTGTGAACCTCGCAGCGCTCCGTCAGTCGAAGCAGAAGGGCGGCGACTACGTGAAGATCGTGGTCGACATCGAAAACTACCGCGCAAAGCGCGAAGAAACCCTCCGTTCCCTCGCACGCCGCATGGCAGCCCGCGCGGTCAAGTACAAGAGAAACGTCTTCCTCGAACCGATGAACGCATACGAACGCCGCATCATCCACAGCGAGCTGCACAGCTTTGAAAACGTCTCGACCCACAGCGTAGGCGCGGACAAGAACCGCAAGATCATCATCACCTACGAAGGTCCGGACAAGGCTCCCGTACAGCCCCGCAAGGAAAAGGAAGAACGCAGCGAAAAGCGCGAAGGCAAGCCGGAATCCAGAAACGGCGGCTCCGCAGGCTCCGGCAGCCGCAGAAACGAAAACCGCCGCCCGAAGAAGATCCAGAAGATGCCCATCGAAAAGCTCCCGGACTTCCTCGCCTCCGGCACCGTCGAAGAAAACGACAGATTCGTGGAAATTGAAGACTAAGGGAATAAAAAAGCTGGGGGAAAACTTTTTGAAAAAAGTTTTCCCCCAGACCCCTTTTCAAAAACTTTTGAACTGGGAAAAGGACAGAGTAAGTGCAGATCGTCAGGGCTGCATTTTTTGTTTTTCTGCGGAGATTGACAGGATGCGGCGGTTTGTGTTACAATAGATGGGTGATCGAAAGACGGCAGGTTGTTCCCCGAAAGGGGGGGACAACATGACGATTTTAGAAGTGCTTGCACTGCTGAATCTGTTGGTAGTTGTTATCTTCGGAATCATTGATATAATGACGAAAAAGAAATAACCGCCCTGTAACATAAGAGCGGCGATTCCTCGACTAAAAATCACTGGGAACGACCGCCATTGCCGTGGCAGCCGTCTTCGATTGTCTTTATTATAGCACATCCGGGCGGATTTGTCAAGCATCACAAAAAGCAAGTTTTTCTGAATCTGCACATACCTTGTATACTCATTTGTCTGAAAGTTTTTGAAAAGGGGTGTGGGGAAAAACTTTTTTCGGAGTTTCACGAAGTGAAATCTCCATTTTTCCCCACAAAAAATATACCATGAATCCACTTTCCTCCACCACTGCCGCTGTATCGACGCCGCGCGGGCGGGGCGGCATTGCCGTGATCCGTATTTCCGGGAACGATGCCGTTTCTGTTGCGGGACGGATGTTTGTCCCGATGGGCAGCCGGACGGTTGATGACCTGCCCGAACGCTATGCCGCGTTCGGGGATATTCTTGATCCGGACGGCGTTCCCTGCGATACCGGCATCTGCACCGTGTTCCGCGCGCCGAAATCCTTCACGGGCGAGAACATGGTCGAAATTTCCTGCCACGGCGGGATTTCCGTCACCGAAACCGTCCTTCTCTCCGCCATCGCGCACGGCGCGGTTATGGCGGATGCCGGCGAGTTCACGAAACGTGCCTTTCTGAACGGGAAATTATCCCTCACCGAAGCCGAGGCGGTCGGCGGACTCATCGACGCGGACACCACGGAAAAGATGAAACTGTCCGGCGGTGCGGTCCGCGGGAACGTCAGCCGGGAGATTAAACGCCTCTCCGATTCCCTTCTCGACGTCATGACGGCTCTGTACGCCGCGATCGACTATCCGGAAGAGGATGTGGGTGACGAAGGCGAAACGCACATCGGAGAAGTCCTGCGCACGGTTTCCGGCGGCGTGAAGCGGCTGCTGGCGACCTATAAGACGGGGCGCGCGGTGCAGTCGGGCGTGAAATGCGTCATCTGCGGACGTCCGAACGTGGGAAAATCGTCCCTGTTCAACCGCATGGTCGGGGAGGAATCCGCGATTGTCACGAGCGTTGCGGGGACGACGCGCGACGTTTTGCGCGAAACGGTATCGTTCGGTGGCGTGACGCTGCGTCTGTCCGACACGGCGGGGATTCACACGTCCGAAGACGCCGTGGAACAGATCGGGATCGGGCGCGCCGTGGACGAAATCGAAGGCGCGGAGCTGATTCTTGCGGTCTGGAACGCATCGGAAGCGCTGACGGAGCATGACATGGAGCTGCTTGAACGGCTGAAAAACGCGTCCGCGCCGGTGATCACGGTGCTGAACAAAACCGACCTGCCGCGCGGTCTGTCCGACGAGGACGAAGCGAAAATCGCGGCGGTCTCCGGCGACGTGATCCGCGTGAGCTGCGAGACGGAGGAAGGCATCGCGGAACTGGCATCCGCGGTGGCGAAACTCTTCGGCAGCGACAAGCTCGACCTGCGTCACGACGCGGTCATCTGGGACGTCCGTCAGCGGACACAGCTCATGCGCGCGGACGCGGCACTGGATTCGGCGGTGACGGGTCTGACGTACGGCGATCCGCTTGACGCGGTCTGCACGACCGTGGAGGAAGCCATGGCGGCCCTGTCCGAAACCGACGGCCGCGGCGTGAACGAAGAAATCGTCAACGAAATCTTCGCCCGCTTCTGCGTGGGGAAATGAGAATATTAATAAAAAGAATTGGTGAAAAACTTTTTTTCGAAAAAGTTTTTCCCCAAACCCCTTTTCAAAAAACTTTATACTGTGAAAAGAAGATAAGTTAGTCGGGATTTAATGTATATTTGCTGAGTTTTCGTGAATAAATATAGATTTTATCGAAAATGTAAAATCTGATAATATGACGCTGACCTATTGACATAATTCATATTCTGTGGTATACTTTCCACATTCCAACCCAAATCCCCCTGAATTATGAAGGAAGTGTTTCTGAATTATGCAAAATAATGAAAATATTATAAATGCTCCCGCACTGAATACCGAAATCCGCGAACACGACACCCGTATCGAGTATTCCGAGCAGACCCACCTCATCGAACAGTCCGCGTACCGCTACTCCCTGCAGGAACGCGCAACCCCGAACCTCTACCGCCGTCTGTACGACTATCAGTCCGTGCCGAAGGTCTCCTTCAACCACCGTTTCGTACCGGTACAGATGCCCGAAAACATCTGGATCACCGACACCACCTTCCGTGACGGTCAGCAGGCGATGAAGCCGTTCACCACGAAGCAGATCGTGGATCTTTATAAGATGATGCACCGTCTCGGCGGCCCGAAGGGGCTGATCCGTCAGTCCGAGTTCTTCGTTTACTCCGAAAAGGACCGCGAAGCCCTGCATGAATGTCAGGCACTCGGCTACGAATTCCCCGAAATCACCACATGGATCCGTGCGGCGACCAAGGACTTCGAACTTGTCAAGTCCCTCGGCATCCGCGAAACGGGCGTTCTTGTGAGCTGCTCCGACTATCATATTTACAATAAAATGGGTCTGACCCGCCGTTCCGCGCTGGACAAGTATCTCGGCGTTATCAAGGAAGTGCTGGACATGGGAATTTCGCCGCGCTGCCATTTTGAAGATATCACCCGTGCGGACTTCTACGGCTTTGTCGTTCCCTTCGCGGAAGCACTCCAGCATCTGTCCGAGGAATACGGTATTCCGGTCAAGATCCGTGCGTGTGACACGATGGGCTACGGTGTATCCTACCCCGGCGCGGCTCTTCCCCGTTCGGTACAGGGTATCATGTACGGTCTGACGCACTACGCGGGCGTACCGTCGGAAATGCTCGAATGGCACGGCCATAACGATTTTTACAAAGTTGTCACCAACAGCGCGACTGCATGGCTGTACGGCGCGTCCTCCGTCAACTGTTCCCTGCTCGGGATCGGCGAACGCTGCGGCAACTGCCCGCTCGAGGCGATGATCATGGAATACGCGTCTCTGCGCGGCACGACCGACGGCATGGACACGACGGTGATCACCGAAATCGGCGATTATTTCAAGAACGAAATGGGCTACGACATCCCGCCGCGCACTCCGTTTGTCGGCCGTGACTTCAATATCACGAAGGCGGGCATCCACGCGGACGGTCTGCTGAAGGATGAAGAGATCTACAACATCTTCAACACGGAAAAGATCCTGAACCGTCCTCCGCAGGTAGCAATTGACGCACACAGCGGCGCGGCAGGCATCGCGCACTGGGTCAACCGCAAGCTGGCGAGCCAGGGCATCGTGACCGACAAGATCGACAAGCGTTCCCCGCTCATCACGCTGATGAAGGAATTCGTCGACTACGAATACGAAGCAGGCCGCGTGACCACCCTCAGCGACGACGAACTCACGCTGATTATGGACACCGCAAGAGCGACCATTGCGAGTGAAGAATAAATTTTTCAGGGGAAAC
>JBGVOJ010000042.1:0-2957 GCA_045126415.1 Eubacteriales bacterium
CGGATTTTCACGTCCTTCGCTGCGGCGGAAGGGGAACTGCTCCCGCTGTCCTCTGCCGGACGGTTTGAAGAGGAGGTTGCGGCGATCTCGCAGATCATCGACGCCATTGAACCGTCCTCGCTGCTTCTGATGAACGAGACGTTCCAGACCACGGCGTACGACGAGGGCGCGGAAGGGATGTACCACATCCTCAATTACATTGCAGCCATCGGATGCGGGTTCATTTTTGTCACGCACCTGCTGAAACTGCGGGAACTCTACGGTGACGAGAGCAGTGTGGAGATACTGAAAACGAGCGATTCCCCGCAGACACGGTACAAAATCAGGAAAATTGACGCATAACAAAAAAACGACAGGACAAAAAATCCTGTCGTTTTCCACTTTATTTTAATACATAACCCGTGACGATTTCGCCGTCGTGGGATTCTGTGCGGACCGCAAGAATATCTCCCATTTCTGCCGCGCAGTCCGGTACGCGAACCTCAAAATAATGTTCGCTGTGTCCGATTGCCGTATCGTTTTCCGACTTTTCCACGAGGACATACACGGGAGCTTCTTTGTGTTTGTCCACATACTCGTCGAGAATTTCCCGCTTGATCGCCTTGCCGAGCGTTTCCAGCCGTATAAGACGGTCGTGCTTGACGTTTTCAGGTACCTGATCCTTCCGTTCCGCCGCGACCGTTCCGGCACGCTTGGAATACGGGAAAATGTGCATGTGCAGGAACCGTGCGTTTCTGCAGAATTCCATCGTTTCCGCGAAATCTTCCTCCGTCTCTCCGGGGAAGCCGACGATCACGTCGCAGGAGAAGGTCACATCCGGCATTGCTTCCCGCATACGGCGGATGGCGGCGGATGCCATGTCCGCATTATAGCGGCGCTTCATTTCCGCCAGTGTCCGGCTGCACCCGCTCTGGATGGACAGATGGAAGTGCGGCAGAATCTTCGGCGTGGAGGCAAGTTTTCCTACAAAATAGTCGCTCATGACGGTCGGTTCCAGCGAACCGAGACCGATGCGCTCGATTCCTTTGACTTCCGCAATTTCTCCGATCAGCTCCGCAAGACGATGACCGTACGGCTGCCGTCCTTCAAAATCCATGCCGTACGATGCCGTTTCGATCCCCGTGAGGATGACTTCACGGCATCCGGCGGCAGCGAGATTTTCCGCTTCCGCGAGAACGGTTTCCGGCTTTTTTGAACGGACAGGACCGCGTGCCTTAGGAATGATGCAGTACGCACAGCGGTTTTCGCAGCCGTCCTCGATTTTGATGTACGAACGGGTACGTTCCGGCTGAGACGTCGTCATTTCCACGGCATCGTAGCCGTCCGGAGCGCCGACGTTGCTCTTCATGCCACCGTAGGTTCCGGTGAGGATGGCGTAAACGGTGTCCGCGAGGGAGGCCTTGCCGCCGTTGCCGCAGACGTAGGTGACTTTGTCAATGGCGGAGGCGGTGTCGGCGGAAATCTGCGCGAAACAGCCGGTGACGATCACGTGTTCCGCGTACGACGCTGCACGGCGGATCATCTGACGGGACTTGCGGTCACTTTCCGCCGTGACGGTGCAGGTGTTGACGATGGCGGCATCGCAGGGGGCGCCCGGACGTACGACGTCAATGCCGTGTTTTTTCAGTCCCTCGGTGAAGGAGAGGGATTCGTACTGGTTGACGCGGCAGCCGAGGGTGGTGACGGAGATGGTATAGCGCTTGTTTTTCATTTATATAATATCCTTGTTGGTGACAGAATGAATGCTTTCTTTCTATTGTATCATCCCGCGGCGGCAAAGTAAAGAATTTTGCCGTAAATTCGGGTGAAAAATAAAAAAATCGACGGCACATACTTGCAATGGGGAGTGAAATGGGATATAATAAGAAAAAGAACGCTGAATTTTCAATGAAACGAAAGGAAGCAGACCGTATGAATCTGGAAAAATTTCATGTAGTGGATCATCCCCTCATCAAGCACAAGCTGAGCATCATGAGAGACAAGGACACCGGTTCGAAGGATTTCCGTGCCCTCCTGTCCGAGATCACCATTCTCATGGGCTACGAAGTCACCCGTGACCTTCCGGTGGAAGACGTGGAAATCGAAACGCCCGTAGCGAAGATGACCGCGAAGAAAATCGAAGGCAAAAAGATGGCGATCATCCCGATCCTGCGCGCAGGGCTTGGCATGGTGGACGGTCTCCTCAGCCTTGTTCCCGTGGCGAAAGTGGGCCACATTGGTCTGTACCGTGACCCCGACACGCACGATCCCGTGGAATATTACTGCAAGCTCCCGTTTGACATCGAAGACCGTTACATCATCGTATGCGACCCGATGCTGGCGACCGGCGGTTCCGCGTCCGACGCGCTTACGATGCTGAAAAAGCGCGGCTGCCGTCAGATCAAGCTGCTCTGTCTCGTCGCGGCTCCTGAAGGGGTCGAACGTGTGCAGGCGGATCATCCCGACGTTGAAATCTTCACGGCCTCTCTCGACGACTGTCTGAACGATCATGCGTATATCGTACCGGGACTCGGTGATGCCGGCGACAGACTCTTCGGCACAAAATAAAAAAAGGTTCGAGGGGAGAACTTTTTCAAAAAAAAGTTTTCCCCGATTCTTTTTTCCTATTTCAGATAAAAAAGCAGGTAACTATGCGAAGTTTTACCATTAATCAGAACGATGCGGGACAGCGGCTGGACAAGTACAACAGGAAATCCACGACCGGTATGCCGAAGTCGCTGATGTATAAATTCATCCGTACCAAGCGGATCAAGGTCAACGGCGGACGGGCGCATGAAAACGATATGCTGTCCGCGGGGGATCTTGTGGAAATGTACATTCCGGACGAATTTTTCGGCGGGGATGCCGAAGCCGCTCCGGATTACAGCAAGGTGAAAACCGTGCCGGACATCATCTATGAGGACGAAAACATCCTCCTCTGCAACAAAAAGCCGGGGATTCTTGTGCATACCGGGGAT
>JBGVOJ010000043.1:0-6592 GCA_045126415.1 Eubacteriales bacterium
TCCCTTCCCGGCGGTCATTCAGGACGGTATGATCATCCGCTACCTCCCCGAAATCCCCATTCAGGGCGATGTCCATTTCTATTACGATATGCGCGAGAGCGTCTGTACGCTCAAACTCATCCCCGGCATGAAGCCCGGGATTCTGTCCTACCTGTTCGAACATTATGACTGCATCGTCATCGAAAGTTTCGGCGTCGGCGGAATCCCGCAGAGTCTTATGGAGGTCTTCTACGCCGAAATGGAAAAGTGGGCCGATCACGGCAAGTTCGTCGTTATGACCACGCAGGTCGCCAATGAGGGAAGCAATATGAGCGTCTACGAGGTCGGCAAAAAGGTCAAGCAGGACTTCAAACTGATCGAAGCCTATGACATGACTTTCGAAGCCACCATCACCAAACTCATGTGGCTCCTCGGTTTGCAGCTCACCGATTACGACCGCATCCGCAGTAAATTCTATACCCGCATCAACCACGATACCCTCTTCGCCAAGCGCGTCGAAGCGGAATGGTAGCAAAAAAAACCGGCATGAGCCGGTTTTTTCTGTTGTTACGGAGTTTCGGTGCTTCCGATGGAGTTCATCAGGGATACAGCATCCTTTGCGGTGACGAATCCGTCGCCGTCGAAGTCAGCGTCAAATCCGGAAGCAAGCGGATAACGTCCGGGGAGAATCGTGTAACGCAGGAGATAGAGAACATCGTCCGTGGTGATTTCTCCGTCGCCGTTGACATCATAGTTGTCAGCGGTGAATTCCGGAGCTCCGCACCACTTGCAGAAACCGTCCTCGTACTCGTGTTCCTTGATACCGTCTGCATTGTTTGTGTAGCCGGGACAGGGAGAGTCTTCCGTAGTTTTGTATACTTTCATACCGTTCAGAACGGGGAAATCCTCTTTACCGATGATCTGTCCCCATGCGCTGCCGAGCAGGAACGCGACTTCGCCGGAACGGCACTGTTTGAGATTTACAGCTGTGATACCGCTTTGTGAGTCGGTCTCCGAATCGGCGAAGTAATAGCAGGAGGATAAAGTACCGGAGGGGCAGGAACCGAAAATACTGCCGGTACCGTTGTCAAAACAGTTTTGAACGCTGCCGGATCTTAAATAGCCGGAAATACCGCCCACACTACTGGTCCCGGTGACACTTCCGCTGTTGAGACAGTTTATGACCCGATCCCTTTCATGGGTACCTGCAATTCCTCCGACGTCGGTTACACCGGTAATGGCGCCGAGATTGGTGCAGTAAGAGATCGTTCCGGATTGGGCTTTCAGGCCGACAATTCCGCCGACAGATATGCCGGAACCAACAGCGCCTTTGAAGGAGGTGACCTCCCCGCTGTTTGTGCAGCGGGTAATATCACTGTCAACGATCTGACCGGCAATTCCGCCGACACCCGCCTTCCCACGGACGATCCCCGTGTTGACGCAGTCCAGCAGGGGACCGTCGCTGTAGCCTGTAATGCCGCCTGCACTGCCCGAGCTGATAATGGTACTGTGATTGAGGCAGTTCTGAATGGTTCCGCCGCCGTTGGTTCCCACGATGCCGCCTACGCAGCTGCTGCCGTTGAAATAGGAATCTTCTATGGTCAGATTTTTGATCATGCCATAATAGCTGCCCGACTGACTCAGTCCCATTTGACCGAAAAATCCGACATCCGATACCGTGGAATCGTAGAAGTACAGACCGGAAACCGTGTTTCCGCCGCCGTCAAAGATGCCGAGGTAATAGTTTGCCGAGGTACCGATCGGCGTCCACACGCGGAAATTATCCATATCTTCTGTATCGATAAATCCCTCTTCGTTCAAGACATTTTCGTTGACGGTGATGTCGTTCCTGAGAAACGCGTCCAGATAAATGTGTCCGCCGTTGACAAGTTCGGCGAAGATATACAGTTCCTCAGCGGTGGAGATTTCCATGGAGTTCAGCTCCGTCCAAGTGAGCGATCCGCCGTAGTTCTGCCGGACGTTTCCCGTCCATACGGTGAGCTTTGCCGGATAGTATGCCGTCGCAGTGACACCGGTGAAGGCTGAGTCGTCGATAGAGGGAGTTGTTCTGCCGCTGAAAAGGATTTCGTTCAGCGAGGTGCAGTTTCCGAACGCCTGATAGCCAATCGAAGTGACCGTCGCAGGAATGCGGATTTCGTTCAGCGAAGTACAGTTTGCAAATGCCCAGAGGCCGATTTCCGTGACCGTATTGGCAATTTCGACGGAAACTGCCTCTGCGGAACCGTAGAACGCGCCGTCACCGATGGCGGTGATTCCGGGGCTGACAACGATTCTGGTGATTTGCCGGAGCAGATTCTTCCACGGCAGGAATTCAGTGGAAATCTGTATTCTGCCGTCGTCGGTATCCTGTGCAAATCCGGGCATATCCCCTTCGCCGGAGATGGTCAGCGTACCGTCCATGGAAAGCGTCCATGTGATGTTGCTTTCTTCATCAAGTATACCTTCGGTACGGATTTCATCGTCCGAAAAATAGTTTTCTTCCGCCATCGGATAGGCTGCGTGGAATTCCGGGGAGTCGTACATCGTATGCTTTTCTTCATCGTTATAGCGCACATGATCGACGAAGGATTCCTGATTCAGCAGAAACCACTCATAATTTTCGGGAGATTTCCCCGCATCCCACGTGGCATCGACGTTATAATAAAAATTATCCAGTTCCACGATGTTCCACGCGTGCGGACCGCCGCCGTCTCCCGCGATCAGACGACAGTCGATGTCGTTTTCCAGAAGCAGGCGGTACATCAGAAGGGCGTATCCCTGACATACGCAGGTTTTAGGGATCAGGGCGGCGTACGCGGTATGTTTCAGTCTGTAGCTGTCGTCATTGAGATTATCATGGTCATAGGTAACATTTGCACAGATCCAGTCATAGACAGCTTTCACGACCTCATAATCGGTAAGTCCGTCCAGGTTAAGTTCTTCTGTCAGCAGTTCTTCCACAGCAGCATCCACAGCCGCTTCCTGTTCGGCTGTGGTGTAATATTCGGGAGTGTATGTGAAAGTCAGATAGGCATATGTACCGCTGATTACACCACCGAGAGAGCCGTAACTGAGGGTACCGTATTGCCAGCGCATTGTATCGCCTTCTTGGGGTTCGCCGGTATGTTCAAGTGCATCATACCAGAGCGTACGGGCAGCGGCGGCAACATCTTCACTGGTCTCGGGGACGGGAATCCGGTACTTTACCTGAATCTCTTCCACTCGCGCAGCATATTCCGAGCGGATTTCCTTCCATGCGTCCTCGGCTTCAGTGTGATATTCACTCAGATCGACATCCGAGGACCCGTCTGCATACAGGGGATCCGCAGGAAGAACATGGATATCTTCTTCCACCGACGGCAGGAGATGCTCGTACAGCGGGTTGTTTTCTATCCGTACGACCGGCTGAAGTACGGACAGAACAGTCCCGCTGTTTTCGGTTTCCGACGGGATTTCGATTATTTCTTCGTCGGAAAACAGATTTTCCGCAGTCATTTCATCCGATGCCGAAACAGTTCCCGGAACGATGCCCGCGAGTACCGCGGCACAAAGCAGGGAAGAAATGCAGCGTTTGAACGAAAAAATCATTTTTTACCTCTTTATTTATGTTCTGGCAGTATTTTTATTGATTTTATCACTCTTCTGCTGCAATGTCAAGAGAGAGATGCGGAATTTGCGGAAAATTCCGGAAGAGGAATGAAATGTCAAAAAACGATGCGGTTATTGACAATGTATTCTTTGGGTGCTATAATTAAATGTAAAGTGCCGAAAAACGATCCGCTGAAGAAAAAATCCGGTATTTTTCCTTTATATAAGTAGGCGGACAGTGTTTTTCTGCCGGTACTGCGCTTTAATTGTTTTATTTTGCTTTAACTTAATGAAGAATGACTCATCGGGAACGGTGTGAGATCGTCAGTCACGTGTATATGAAAAACAAATCGTGGTATAACATAATTGCTTTGCCGGTATGTCTGATCGGAGCGGCTCTTTCCCTGGTAATTGTTTTCGGTCTTATTGAACATGCCGGCAGTAAGACCGAAAACTTTATTCCTGAGGAAACGGTGTCTGCATCCGGAAAATCCGGTGGGGAACTGTATTACAATAACACATGGTATCTCCCGAAAGAGTCGCTGGAAACCCTGCTCATTCTCGGGATTGACAAACGGCTCGACGGTTCGGAGAACCGGGAAGCATCCGAACAGGTGGACTTCCTCTCGCTTCTTTTGATCGAGGAAGATGAGGAGCGTTTCCGCATTCTGCACCTGAACCGTGATACGATCACGGACATTCCGCAGACCGATCTGGCAGGCATCGAATACGGGACATTCCGCGGTCAGCTTGCTCTGGCGCATGCATATGGCAGTCATGACGGCAGCCGCTGCAGAAATACCGTCCGGGCAGTGGAAAATCTGCTGTACAATATAGAGATTGACCATTATATGTCTCTTACGATGGACGCCGTTGCGATTCTGAACGACAGCATCGGCGGTGTGACGCTTCCTCTGCCGGATGATTTTGAAGGGATCGGAAACCGGAATGAAGTTGTCACTCTGAGCGGAGAACAGGCATTGCGTTATGTGCGTGCCAGAAGCGGACTGGAGGACAGCAGCAATCTGCACCGTATGGAACGTCAGCGGCAGTATATCGGTGCATTGTTTGAGAAATTTGCGGTCTCTTCCGCCGAACGGGAAGAGGATATAATCGATACCCTGTTCCGTGTCAATGAATACATGGTATCGGATTGTACGATCGAACAGCTTTCAGTACTTGCGGAACAGCTGCGCGGCTATACATTTGACGGGATTCTGACTCTTGCCGGAGAAGCGGTGCAGGGAACGGAGTACATGGAGTTCCATGTGGATGAGACTGCCGCCAGACAGACCGTTGCAGAGCTGTTTTATGAACCTGTGGAAGAAAATTGAAACGAACATCTCCGAAAGCAAACGGAGGTGTTTTTCAATAGGAGAGAGAGGGGGAGGAACTTCTTCCAAAAGTTCCTCCCCGGGAATTCTATTACTGTACCGGAACTGTCCAGTACTGCTGCTGATAGATGTCCGTGAACAGATAGGTCAGACGTACGGCATCCCCGTCCACATACACATCGCTGATGGAGAGTTCCCCGTCCACAATCAGCTGTTCGCCCAGCATATAACTGTCGAGATATTCGCCGCCGTAGCTGTAGTAGTCACAGACGAAGTCGATCACATCTCCCGTCACAACGGTGTCCATCGTTTTCGCTATGGTTGCCGTTTCGCCGTCCCTGTAGACTCTACGGACACCCGCGACGGTTCCGTACGGTTCCTCATCCGTGAAGACCACCACCAGTTCCGCGCGTTCGCCGTTGTACAGTACCGGAATCCGTCCGGTGATGCTGTAATCATCGCCGGAGCCGGACGATACGGTGGATTCATGATAATACGCCACCGGCTGTTCGTTGACCGCGATCCACGTGAATTCTTCGGGGGCGAGAAGATTGCCGTTTTCATCAAAATCATAAACGGTATCCATACCGAGGTCAATGTAGCCCGCGCCGTCATCATAGAACATGTTGGCGTGCAGTGTCTGCACAAGTTCCCACTGGTCTTCGGGAAGTACGATGGCGTCGCCCGCGTTCGTAGCCGTCCATGTGAGCTGACTTCCGTCAAAGGAATTCGCCGTCAGATAGTCCGTCATGGCCTCTTCGTCCAGTGCCCGTCCGCCGGAGGTCAGGAAGCCGATGTTGTCCGCCGCCAGACCGGCAATGCTGCCGACGTCACCGCCGAGGAAACTGCCGAGAAGCTGACCGATCATTTCCGCGCTGCCCGAACCGGAACCGCTGCCGCCGAGCATACCCATCAGAGAGGGCAGGGGAGACGACGTACCGCCGCTGACCGCCTGACCGCTGACTTCCATACTGGCGAATGTTTCAATGCAGCGCACATATTCTTCATCCATGCCGATCTGTTCGTAGGTTCCGACCGCGTCGTCCACCATGGATGCTTTGCGGAAGGGGAAGTAGATCGAAAGCCCGTAGGAATTGGTCATATTGGACGAGGTACGGTTGTACTTGACCGCGCCGAGCAGGGCTTCTGCCAGAGCGGTACCTTCTTCCGTCTTCATGTTTTTTGCAAGATGAACCAGATCCACCTGGTCGATCTTGCTGGAAACGCCGAATTCTCTGGAGCCGCTGCGCGCATTCGAAACCTGTGCATATTCCTCATTCCGGATGAGTTCGCAGGTATCCTTCGAGAACGCGGTCAGCGCGGCGGGAACGGTGGCTTCCGCTTCCGCCAGATCGACGATCGAGAGGGTCGCGGACTGTCCGCGGCATTTCACCGCACAGGTTTCCACGAAATCGTCAATGATATTCTTCCCGATGTCCGTGGTGGGCATGGAAGGATTTGCGGACAGTGCCGTCAGCCAGTCGGTGTAGTACCAGCCGATGCCGGGCTCCGTCTCCTCGGAGGCGATCAGGTAGTCGGCGTGGTCCGCCAGCATCAGTGCGGTTTCGGTGGTGGCCATCAGGCAGGCGTCGAAGCCCACGAAATCAAACTTCACGCCGCCCACGTGCAGGGCCTGGTCGATCTCTGCCAGGTCCATGGAACCGGAGGAGGCGTACTTTTCGTCATAGCCG
>JBGVOJ010000044.1:0-2211 GCA_045126415.1 Eubacteriales bacterium
TTTCGGATTGCAATTGACAATTCAGCAAAAGATCACAAGAAAAACTTGTGCATAACATGGAAATTTATCTTTTATATCCAATTATATTTACAGCATGCCGTAAACTGTGTTATAATAAAAATAATGTGGGTCTGTTCATGCGGCGGACCCGTTCTGATATTTCGGGAGAAAATACACATGAACAGAAGAGAGCGCGTTCTTGCGGCACTGAATTTTGAAAAACCGGATGTCACTCCGTATGAGATCCGATTTACCGGGCAGATGTATGAAAAGATGAAAGCGTATGCGGGAGAAGACTTTTTCGGACGGATCAGGAATCATCTTATCCAGACGGAGCTGGTCAAACCGCAGACGACGGTCGGGCCGGAACGCTCCATGGACGAATACGGAGTGGTCTGGAACAAATCGGGTGCGGACAAGGATATCGGTGTGATCGACGCGATCCTGCTGAAGGAACCCGAAGACCTTGTTTCGTTTGATCTGCCGCCGGTGGACGAAGCGTTTGTCCGGAAACAGATGGAGGGACTGCTGGCTTCCGCGGATGACCGTTTCCGCATTGCGGGAATCGGCTTCTCCCTGTTCGAACGCGTGTGGACGCTGCGCGGAATGGAGAATCTCCTCTGCGATATGATGGCAGAACCGGACTTTGTCCATGAACTGCTCGGAAAGATCACGAAACGTAATCTGGAAGTGATTGATATTGCACTGGAATACGATTTTGACGGTTTCTATTTCGGCGACGACTGGGGACAGCAGAAAGGGCTTATCATGGGACCGAAGTGCTGGCGGGAATTCATCAAGCCGCGTCTTGCGGAGATGTACGGCAGGGTACGCGGTGCCGGAAAATACGTGATCCAGCACTCCTGCGGCGATATCCGCGAGATCATGGACGATCTTTACGAAGTCGGTCTGAATATGTACAACACCTTCCAGCCCGAGATTTACGGATATGATTACGCCGAAAAAATCTTCGGGAAAATCACCATCTGGGGCGGAATCAGCACCCAGCGCGACCTTCCGGTGAAAACACCGGAACAGATCCGCGCGGTCACGAAGGAACTGCTGGCGGCCTTTCCGCACGGCGGTCTGGTGGCGGCACCGACGCATGATATCCCCGGCGATGCGCTTCCGGAAAACGTGGAAGCGATGCTGGATGTGCTCGAACATCAGGTATAGAACAAAAATCCCACCCTGTGTATGCAGAGTGGGATTTTATCTGTTTTGTTAGTCTTACCGGTTTGGTTTTTCCGGAGGATTTTTGTCGTTCTTCCTTTTTCCGTACAGTACAGCCGCCGCCGCGATGATCCCGACGGAAGCCGCACCGCAGACCAGCAGGGAAAGAAGATCCATTTTCTCTTTCTGCGGCTGTTCCGAGACCGTTTCCGCACGACCGACCAGCGGTGTGATCCGGAAGACCGCCGCGTCTTCCGCAGGAATGGTATGCGTCAGGACGGTGCCGTCCATCAGACCCTCATCCCCGCGCCAGAGTTCCGCTGCGGTGAAGACGGTTCCTTCCGGCAGATACCCGGCAAGATCGTATCGGATCTCTGTTTCGTTTTTCTCAAAGTTAAAAACTGCAAGATACAGTTCACCGTCCCTGGACAGCCGGTACGCATCGGCACATCGTCCGTCTGCCGGTACATTATAAGGAATGAACATCCGTCCGAGCTTTGCCACGGCGATGATATCCGCGTTTCCGAACATTTTCAGCATCCGTTCGTGCTTTTCCGGGGAATCCGCTGCGTCCGACAGATCGTCCCCGATCAGGAAGCTGGTTCCGCTGATTGCGCCGGAGGTCACGCGGCAGCGCGCCTCGCCTTCGGTCACATTGCCTTCCTTTCCCCAGACAACCAGATGGTCCGGGTCGGGATAGGGATACAGCTCCTCTTCCCAGAAGCACGCGGTCAGATAGCTGAGGACGTGCTTTGTATTGTCAATCGAGGAAAACGCGTCGCAGCTGATCCGCCGTCCGTCCGCATACTGATAGGGGAAGAGCGGCGCGATGGACAGATTGACGTACAGTTTCCCTTCGCAGATTTCCGCGATTTTCGCCATGCCCGCATTGTATGCCTGCATCCCGGTGTTCACGGACGGATCGTAATGCTGTCCTTCGACGGCACCGTGTGTCATGAAATCCAGCTTGACATACTCGAAGCCAAGTTCAATGAACCAGTTCAGCTTCTGTTCCATACGTGTAATGGTGGCGGGATG
>JBGVOJ010000045.1:0-12902 GCA_045126415.1 Eubacteriales bacterium
CTCGTCGAGATGGATGACGCATCCGCAGGCTCTGCAATGAGTGTAGTGGCGGTCGTAGCATTTCTGACACAGCGGGAAGCTGTGGGAACCGGCGTTGTCAGCGAACCAGATGCGTTCGCCGCAGCATTGGCATTCGGTAGTGTAGCGGGTGACGCAGTCGGGACAGAGGAGGTGAGCGGCGAATTCGAGAAGATCGTCGGCGGGGATTTCACGGTTGCACAGGGTGCAGGTGGGGGTGGTCATAATATATTACCTCGTAAAATGAAAATAACCCAGCCGGATTGGCTGGGTTTCATAGAGATAATATGTAGTTGAAAATAGAAAGTTTGGCGAGACCGCCGAAAATCTTGTGTAAACTACTGAATAAAAACTTCCAATCAGACAAAACTCAAAGCAAGAGCAAAACCTGAAAGGAAGTATTTTTCATGGAAAAAGCAAGCAAAGAACTCTTACGTGACTTCGTCAACAGTCAGCACTTCACCAACACCAACGACATCCTCAACAGCATGAAAGACCTGTTCAGTGACGTCCTTCAGCAGGTGATGGAAGCCGAACTGGAGGAAACCCTGGGCTACGAAAAAAGCGGACACGCGTCGGAAAATACAGAATCCGGCAAGGGCAAAAACTACCGCAACGGCTACTCGAAAAAGACCGTAAAAACGCAGCTCGGCGAAGTCGATGTCAAAATTCCCCGCGACCGGAACGGCGAGTATGAACCGAAAATCATCGGCAAATACAGCCGGAACGCCGACGGCATGGAAGAAAAAATCCTCGCCCTGTACGCCTGCGGAATGAGTCAGCGGGATATCTCCGAACAGATCAAGAACCTGTACGACGTGGAAATCTCCGACGGACTGGTGAGCAAGATCGTGGAGAAGGTCACGCCGGAAGTGAATGCATGGCAGAACCGTCCGCTGGAAAGCGTGTATCCGTTCATCTTCATGGACGCGATCCACTACAAGGTCAAGGAGGATCATCGGTATATCACAAAGGCAGCTTATGTTGTTCTGGGGATCGGAATGGATGGACGCAAGGATATTCTCGGCGTGTGGATCGGCGAGAACGAAAGCTCCAAGTTCTGGCTGTCTGTGATGAATGATCTCAAAAACCGCGGAATTCAGGATGTTTATGTCTTCTGTGTGGACGGTCTGACCGGCTTCCGTGAAGCGATCAATGCAGCATTTCCGAAGTCACAGGTCCAGCGGTGTATCGTTCATCAGATCCGGTCCTCCACGAAGTATGTAAACTGGAAGGACATGAAGGAAGTGATGGCAGACCTGAAGAAGGTCTATGAAGCGATCAACGAAGACGAGGCTATGAACGGACTGACGGAATTCAAGAACAAGTGGGACAAAACGTATCCCAGCTGCGTGAGAAGCTGGGAGGAGAACTGGGATATTCTTTCTACGTTTTTTGCATATCCTGCGGAGGTGAGGAGGATCATATATACGACGAATATCATCGAAGGACTGAACCGGCAGTTCCGGAAGATCACGAAAAACAAGCCGTCGTTTACGAACGATGACTCTCTGCGGAAAATGTTGTATCTTGCGTCACAGAATATCGTGAATCACTGGACGGTGGTATGCCGGAACTGGGATATGGTGTCGAATCAGCTGCGGATACTTTTTGAAGACAGAGAGACGGTATGAGAAAATCCCCCTCTGCCGCTAGGGTTCCCGAAAGCCAGCCCCGTCATTCACGCAGGAGCGCGCATAACGGGACTGACTTCCGGGAGAACGGCTGATAGAGGGGAAAGGACAGCTATGCCTGGCGGACAGGCGCTTGTTTGATTGGTTGTATGTTTACACAAAATTTTATGGGGTACCAGTTTGGCGGGTACTGTCCTCCTCTTTATTCTTCCCCTGCCTTAAAATTATACACCGGCGTAATCCTCTCAACCACGTCCACCGTCTCACCGATCTTCCCGACAATCGCCTCCATCGGCTTGTACGCCATCGGGCTTTCATCCAGCGTCTCCCTCGAAACCGACGTCGTATAAATCCCCTTCATTTCCTTCTTGTACTGCGACAGCGTGAAGTGATCCCTCGTCTCCGCGCGGCTTATAATCCGTCCAGCACCGTGCGGTGCCGAACAATTCCACTCCGCATTCCCCTTTCCGATGCCAAGCAGACAGCCGTCCCGCATATTCATCGGAATCACCACCCGTTCGCCGTCCTTCGCGGAAATCGCGCCTTTCCGCAGGATCATCTCTTCGGTATCAATGTAATTGTGGACACACTCGACCGTTTCGGCAACATCCGCCTTCATTCCCCGGACAATTTCATCCGCAATCGCCCGACGGTTGAGCGATGCAAACGCCTGCACGACCGCCAGATCGTGCAGATATGCCGTCATACCCTCGCCGGTCAGACAGGCGAATTCGTATGGAACGCTGTCATCCTGCCGATACGCCTCTCTCTGATAAAAATTCGCAGTTTCCGCACCGAGATGACGGCTTCCCGAATGGACGATCAGCCAGTATGAACCGTCCTCACTCCGGTCAACTTCGATAAAATGATTTCCGCCGCCGAGGGTGCCGATACTTGCGTGAGCTTTGTCCGCCTGAATGTGACGGTAACACAGCAGACGTTCCAGTTCCGCCTTCTCCGCAAAACGATGCGGTTTTGTACGCACATTTCGTCCAGCCGGAATTTTTTCATGGATCAGCTTGTCCAGTTTCTGCAAATCCAGACGTTTCGCATCCAGCCGGACCGCAAGGATTCCGCAGCCGATGTCCACGCCGATCAGACCGGGCGCGACGCAGTCGGTGACGGTCATCGTCAGACCGATCACACAGCCTTTTCCGGCGTGAACATCCGGCATAACGCGGATTCGGCTGTCGGCAGAAAGCGGAAGTCCGCAGAATTCGCGGAGCATTCCTTCGGTGCCGCCGTCGATGATGTCGGCATAGATGACGGCGGTATTGTGGGTATTCTGTATGGTAATCAAAATGGGGTTCTCCTGTTGGTTTTTGTTTTTATTATAACATACATCGGAGGATTTACAGCAGGAGAGATCGGTTGGAATTGTTTTTTCTGAATTCTGCCCTTTATCCGAAACAAAAATTTCACAAAACATCTTGCTTATATACTTGATAATCATTCTAATAATGATTATAATAATTATTAGAATGATTATTATAAAGGGATCTGAACGCATGACTGAAAACAAAACAACCGAGCTGAAACGTGAATATATCGATGCAATTAAAAACACCGTTACTGCATTTGCTAACTGTGACGGCGGATCGATCTATATAGGAATCAACGCCGACGGAAGTGTCTGCGGCGTGGAAAATGTGGACAGTACAATGCTCCGTGCGGCAAGTGCGATACGCGATGCAATCCGTCCCGATGTAACCATGTTTACCGAATGCCGAAATGAGGCCATGGACGGAAAAAATGTTGTTGTAATCACGGTACAGCGCGGCACGGCACGTCCATATTATCTCGCCGGAAAAGGAATCCGCCCGGAGGGGGTCTATGTCCGTCAGGGAGCATCCACGGTTCCTGCCACGGAAAGTGCAATTCTCGCTATGATCAAAGAGACCAGCGGGGACAGCTATGAATCCGCACGTTCGCTCCAGCAGCAGCTGACTTTTCACGAAACCGCTGCATTTTTCGCCAAACGCGACATTCCTTTCGGTGATGCACAGATGCGTACCCTGCATTTTATCGGTCAGGATGAGAACTACACGAATTTAGCATTTCTTCTGTCCGATCAATGTACCCATACCATCAAGATGGCTGTCTTTGAAGGAAGCGAAAAGGCCGTATTCAAAGACCGCAGAGAATTGACCGGCTCTCTGCTCCGCCAGCTTGAGGAAGCGTATGATTTCATTGACAGACACAACCGTACCCGTGCAGAATTCTCCGGTCTGGATCGGATCGATATCCGCGATTATCCTCCGGAGGCGGTTCGTGAAGCACTGCTGAACGCCGTCGTACATCGGGAATATTCCTTCAGAAGTTCTACACTCATCAGCATTTTTGATGACCGTATTGAGTTTGTGACGATCGGAGGGCTTGTCAAGGGAATCACGCCGGACGATATCGAACTTGGCGTATCCGTTCTGCGGAACGAACATCTGGCAAATATTTTCTATCGTCTGAAGCTGATTGAAGCCTATGGTACAGGAATTGCGAAAATACGCAGAAATTATACAGGATTTGCGGTACAGCCGAAAATTGAGATCACAAACAATGCTTTTAAAATCACTCTGCCGAATGTAAATTCTCTCTCCGGGAACTTGGATACACGACAGACTTCGGAAACGATGAATGAAAAAAGCCCCTCCGAAAATAAGATTCCGCGTGAAGAACGTGAGGAGACCATCATCGAATTATGCAGAAAAAATGGCTCTGTTACCCGACGTGAAATTCAGGAGTCCTTCCGGATTTCTCAGGCAACAGCGGTTTTATTGGTAAACAAAATGGTTGAGAAAGGTACTCTGCAAAAGACCGGCACCGGTAAGGGAGTAAGGTATATATTGAAATAACCCTCCCTTAAGAAAAGGAGTACATTATGAAAGACACCTCAAAGCACAGTTTCCGCGAAAACATCATTTCCCAGGTCAATTATAAGCAGATTGCTTATACACGAGAATTGATCTACGAAGAACTGTGCAAACACCTGAAAGCACAGGGACTTTATCTGGATCACGAAATGTTCCGCGCAATCCTCTGTTGCTGTAACGAACTCACCCGGAGATACACAGCGAACCCCGATGTATACCGTGAAGATACGAGACAGTTATTTGCAGTATTCTTCCATAACCTCAATCTTGAGGATTATCCCCATATCATTCCCAAAGTTCTTCGGGATTATGTAGAGGATGTTTTCCCTCATATCATTGAACGAATCAATGAGGAAGCTGCCTGGGGAGATGCAAGTGTGCGTATCAAAAAAGTCGATGTTGTCCGTCTCGGAAAATTGTTTGATCAGATTCTGGATGGAATCAGTAAAAAAGAAGAAAAAGAAAATACCGAAAAACTCATGAAAGTATTTATTGCAGATATCGTAAAAAAATGATATAAATTATGTGGAGACAATCATGCCTGACATCAAATTACTGCCGAAAAACTTTTTCAAAAAGAATCCGCTGAATCCCACCTCCGCCTATAACATTGCCTGTTATTTACTCGATCCGGATTTTGAGGAAGATATGTTCAATCGCCTTCTGGACAATGAAGATGAGACTGGTGATTCTTCACGTCTCGATCAGATTGATGAAGAAGAATCACAAATCTGGAATCTTCACGATGCAGAAGCAATCGTAAAACGGATGCGGCAGAAAATCCATCCGCTCAACCGCACAGTTCTTGCGAATCAGGCGCTGTCCATGTGGGAAGAAACCATGCCGCTGATTCTGCGCCGTTTCCGAACAAGTTCGCAGACGGAATATATCGAAACCGCATTTCATGTACTCGCGGAAGCGGACGATTCCGTCATCGAACCGCTGAAGGAACTCTATCCGGACATCCGTGATCCCTATGCCCGGAGCATGGCGTGCGTGGTCTTCGGAATGCACGACCGTGAAGAAATGATCCCGATGCTGCTGAGAGAATACGAACGTTTCCGGGAAGACTATCCCGATGAAGAGTACGAACAGGGACCGCTTCTGGCACTGTATCAGCTGTATAGTATGCTGGATTGAACATTTTACAGGAGATAGGGTACAATTTTTATAAATCCAGTAATTGATTATCGAAAAGAATCCTTTACGCCACACAAATCTCTGTTTTCCCACAATTCATATTGCTTTTCAAAACACAAATCGCAACAATCCTGAATATTGTTGCGATTTGTGTTATAATTTTATCATTGTAAATTTTACTTGAAGATTCCATTTGTCATCTTCAGGATTTTTTATTCGAGATACAGGAATCCGTTATGCGGCACATCAAATTCCGTGATTCCGCTCAAATGCACCGTACCTTCACGGATCACATCTCCCATGCAGTTCCGGATCGTGTACGTTCTCACCGCATCATTCCCGCAGTTCTTCACATACACATCCGACCGACCGGACGCGTTCGCCAGAATCACCCGTCCGGCGGATTCCGCCATCGTGAACATCGTGTCCGCATACATAACGGCAATAACGGTGCCGTCCTTTTCCGCAGTCACCTGCGTGTAGTTGGCATCGGGATTCCTCGGCTTCAGTTTTCCGCCGAGGAGGACATCCCGGTATTCGTCCATGAAATCCATGTACCATTTCAGCATTTTCCGGTGTTCCGGTGACAGTTTCTCGAACATCACGGAAATCTGCGCGGTGCAGAACAGGCAGGCGGCAAGCTGATCGGCGGCACCTTCGGGTGAGGCATCGTAGTCCCACATGAGCATATCCGAATGGATCGCCGTGGTTTCGTGGAGAGTCGGATCGCCGGCAAGCAGGCGCAGGTCGATGCTGCTGACGCGGTTGACCAATGCCGCACCCGCACAGTCGCCCACGCGGAGAATATTGCCGTACTTCTGCATCACGGGACCGATGTAGGACTGGCGGAACTCAATCATTACGTCGGGCTTGACTGCTTTCAGAGCGGTCATGATTTCATCGAGCAGTTTTTCCACCGCGGCTTCCAGCGACGGGCAGTCCATGGCATCGTAATCCGTGGAGGAATCCTCCGCCAGAGAAAAACTGTCGATGAAGTCCAGCTTGAAGCCGTCGAGATCCCATTCCCGCAGAGCGGTGACGTAGGTTTCGACGAGCCATTCACGGACATCCGCAAATCTGGGGTCGATAACCATGACCGAACCGTCGCTCCGGTACGCACGGAGGTACCGGTTTTTGAAACGCTCAAAGTTCTTCGCGTAAATCCCCACAAACGGCACCGAGTACCACAGGATGCACTTCATTTCCATCGCGTGCAGGCGGTCCATGAACCGGCGCATATCCGGGAATTTGGACGGAACCGCCTCCCAGTCGCCGCAGTAGCTGTAGCCGTTGACCAGTTCGTCGCACTGCCAGCCGTCGTCGAGAATCACGGTATCCATACCCAGTTCCTTCGCCATGCGGCACTGTTCAAGAACGGGTTCTTCCGAAATCAGCTTCTGGAAGCTGTACCACGAGGAAAACATGGTGCGTTTTGCATCCTCCGGCACATGCGCGGCGGGATAGCCGGTTTCCGTCCACCACTGCCGTACGCCATAAACGGCATCGTAGTACGGACGGCGGGATTCGTCCACGCGGAGCAGGGTTTCGTAATGATCGAGCATATCCACGCGGTCCGTGAACAGCTCGACGGTGCATTCGATCTTTCCGCTGCGTTCCTCCATGCCGCCGGTGAGACGGACGGGATTTGCGGCATCAGCCAGAGCGAAGGTACAGCGGTTTTCGCTGCCCTTCGCCATCATGGAAAAGACCGGTGCGCCTGCCGCAGAACGGGAACGGGTATCCACGGGACGCCACGACGGCATCAGTTCATGCAAAAACCGTCCGCCGGGGTTCCATGTGGAGAAAATATCGTCAAATTCCGTGAACCACCGCAGTTTGATCCGCTCGGGAAAGCGTTTTTCGGGATAATCCACGGTGATCCGGTAGAGATAAATGCCGTTTTCGGCGGATACGGGGGTGACGGAGACTTCTGCCTCGCAGTTGTCCCATGTGAATACGGTTTTGTCCGGTGTCATGATGTGTTCCCTCGTTTTTATTGATTTTCTTTTGCGGGAGCAGCAGATTCCCCGTTCAAAGAGAAATTCCGCACGGTGATATCAATGGAATTATTAGATCCGCCGCAGCCCGTCCAGAATCCGACGTACATAGCATCTGTCGCAAGCGCGGGATTCTCAATCGCACCGTCCGCAAAGGGAATCCAAGCACTGCCTGATTGATAATATCCCGTGAAAATATCCCCGGATTTCACAAGCCGCACCGCTGTATATCCTGTCGGATTCGGGTCGGCGGTATAGCGTTCGATATTCTTGCTGCCGCACATCATGGCGATGTGGTTGTGGCGGGTTTCGGTCTGATTCGGGAAGGAGGTGTGATACCGCTTGCCGATGGAGACGAACTTCGTCAGGTCTCCCGAAAACGCGCCGATGAATCCGCCCTGCCAGTTTGCGTTCAGTGAGCCGGAAATCTCAGCGGTGATCTCAAAGTCTCCGTCCGCTTTCATGGCGAACACATTGGACTCGATGATGCCGGTTTTGGCGGTGATCGTCACTTCGTTTTCGCCCTTGATAATGTACTTCGCGTCGCTGTTCTTCACCGTCCACTTGCCGTCAAGCACATACTTCGGCGGCAGAACGGTCACGACGATTTCGGCTTTCTTTGTTTCATCATAAATCGACATTGCCGTAACGGTGGTTTTACCGGCGGACAGTCCCTTGATGAACGCACCCTTTGCGGTGAATTCCACGGATGCAATTTCAGGATCCGCCACGGACCAGATCACCCCGGCGGATGCGGTATTCATGGGATCGTACGCCAGAGAAACCGGAACGGTGTAATAGGTTTCCACGGTCACGTCGGTCACATCGGCGGTGACGGACTTCAGATCGGATGCTCCCGCAGGAACAAACTTGATTACATAACCGCCGCCCCGCTGGACATGGACGGAAATATCAGTTTCACGGGTCACGCTGTTCATCACGCGCATATCCAGAACCTGACGTTCTTCACCCTTTTCGTGGTAGATGACCGCGGTGTAGGTCTTATCCGCATCAAGGAATGCCGGTTTGTATGTAAAAGTATACTCGTCCACACTGATGCCGCCCGCAAGCCATGTATCCCCTGATCTGCGCGCCAAATTGACCTTTACGCCCACATCCGCGTCGATGACGGCGAGTTCATCCCAGCTTTCGGAGAAGTTGGTGTACAGATTGATTGCCGCGGGGACGCTGTAATACTCTTCCGGCTTGCTTCCCATGGAGTGGATGCCGTTTTCGATCAGCACGGACAGGGCAATCTGGAAGCCCATCGAAGTCTTGCGGACATCACGGGAGTAAAGCTGTTCGGTCACATCGGCGGTACCGACGGCGGAACGCAGGAACGGGATGAGGGTATACTGTTCCACGGTGATGCCGCCCTGTTCCTGACCGCGGATCGCTTCTCTTGCGATGGCGTTGGGCCATGTGCGGATTTCACCGGACGGCGGATTGGAGCCGTGAGCGTTCACAAGCAGTTTATACTGCGCCGCGTCGCGGTAGATATCGTCGTAAAGCTGCATCATTTTCTGACCGTCGTTGAAGAAGAAGTCCACCTTGATGCCGACAATTCCGGCTTCCGACCATTCATTGAACCGCGCAAGACGTTCTTCCTTTACGGCAACGTCGGTTTTGTTGACCCATGCGATCAGCTTCACGCCCTTTTCGTCCGCATGTGCCTTCACATCGTCAAACCACGGCCACATGCCTTCGTAGCGGATGCCGGGTTTGGATTTGCATTCGGGCTGCCAGCGTTCGTCGAGGATGTAGTATTTCCATCCCATGTCGGCAGCGAGATCGATGAACTTCTTGTGGATGTCGGGGTCTTCCTGCCCGCCGTAGTAGCTGACCCACGACCACGATGACAGACCGGGCTGTACCCACTTGTCAAATTCATACGCCGGATCAGGTGCGGGACTGAGGTTTTCGACCATGGTGTTATGCAGAATATCCGCCGGTGTACCGAGAATGACGCATCTCCACGGGGAGACGAACGGTGCGGAAGTCTGAACGGGTTCGGTCTGCACGAGATCGAAGATCATCTGCATGGTACTGCCGTTTTCCAGCCGCAGGAGGGAGCCGGTGTAGGTTCCGTGGCGGTCGGCTTCCATGATGAGACCGTACCTGCCGTTCGTTTCGTACAGCATGGGCAGGGACGGACGGATGCCGTCTTCGGTTTCACCGATTTTTCCGGGGAGGTAGTTGTCCTCATACATGAAATCACGTCCGCGGCGGGGCATGAACCAGATATTTGCCTGATCCGGCAGACGGAAGTTTGTGATTTCGGCATCCGGCTCAATTGTCATCGCCTGTGCTTCGGCGGTGCTGATGACATAGCGGAAGGCGATGCCGTCATCGTATGCCCGGCAGACCAGATCAAAGTTCACGCCTTCCTTATTAAAATGAAGCGTTTTCTCCTTGCAGCGGTTGGTGTAAATCCGCTTCTTGCCGGAGAGCACCGGATAGGTTTCGTCGATGATATGGTCGGATTCGGCTTCCAAAACAAGTCCGGCTGTAAAGTCCCCGAGGCTTGTGATAATCCCCATCGCGGATTCTTCCAGAACGGGAATACCGTCCTGCACGGCGGTATAGGTCAGTGCGCCGGAGCCGGACAGACGGACGGTCATTGCGGTATTCATGGAAGGGGATGTAATTTCAAATTTCATTTCGATAGTCTCCCTCTGTCGTTTGTTTTTTCTGAATTTTATCACAGGAAAATCGTCAAGTCAAGCGAGAACACCCCTGCATCCGGCAGGTTTAGTCGATTTTGGCAGAATCGGCGGAAAAGATTAGCTTTATTGAATATTGTCGCCGGCTATAATATGATATAATAAAAAGTAACAACAAACTTCAGAAACAGGAAAGAAGGCATTCGAATGAAACACATTATGGACAGCGCAATCGCAAAATTCCTTGATCCCACCATCCCCGCATGGGGCGCGAGCGAAGAAGAAATCGACACGCCGTGGTGGCTGATCGCGAAAGAAGGCTGTGACCCGTCCCTGCCCGGCGGTGGTCTGGCGAGGCACGATATGCTCTACATCGGCGAGGGCTGCAACCGTATGTACCTCATCGTCGGCGGAAAAATCGTCTGGACGTACTGCACCGGCAAGGGCTGGGAATACGACGACATCTGGATGCTGACAAACGGCAATATTCTGTGCGCCCGGCAAGGTCACGGAATTCGACAAGGATTTCAACGAACTGTGGACGTATGACATCGGCAGACTGAAGCCGTGGGCGGCGGTCCGTCTGAAGAACGGCAACACCCTCATCAGCGACGAGGCGGGCGATCTTGTGCGGGAAGTACGTCCCGACAAATCGACGGCGTGGGAATTCCGAATTGCCGAACTGCCCGAAGAATACCGTCTCGCAGGAACGCAGAGCTGTGTACGTCTGGAAAACGGCAACACAATCCTCTGCGCACGCGGGGACAACGGAAGAACGCCGCAGCTTGTCGAAGTCACGCCGGACAAACAGGTGGTCTGGGTGGTCAAGGACTGGAAGAACCTCGGTCCCGCATCGGCAGTGCAAATCCTCCGCGACGGCGGCATTCCCGAAAATCCCGGCGAATGTATGAGATAAATAATATTCCAAAGATAACGGGAAAGGAGCAACATCATGAAAACCTACATGTTCTGCAACGCGCATCTCGATCCGGTGTGGCTGTGGCAGTGGGAATCGGGGCTGTCCGAAGCCCTGTCCACCTTCCGTGCAGCATCGGATTTCATCGACGAATATCCGGATTTCATCTTCAACCACAACGAATCCCTCCTGTACGAGTGGATCGAGGAGCACGAACCGGAGCTGTTTGCGAAAATTCAGCGGCAGGTGAAGGAAGGACGCTGGGAGATCATCGGCGGATGGTTCCTCCAGCCCGACTGCAACATCCCATCCGGCGAATCCATCTTCCGTCAGGTTCTCCGCGGACGGCTGTATTTCTATGACAAATTCGAAAAAGTTCCCGTGACGGCGGTCAATTTCGACTCGTTCGGGCATGCGCAGGGTCTGGTACAGATGTTTGAGAAGTGAGGGTACAAACATTACGTCAACATCCGTCCCGGCAGAGGCAACTACGATTTCGACAACGAGGACTTCCTCTGGCGCGGATACGACGGCGAATCCGAAATCCTCGTTCACCGTTCGGACAAGGGGTACAACTCCGTCTTCGGCAAGGTGAACGAGGAACTGCCGAAATGGATGGAACGGTACGATAATACCGATACCGCGCTGTATCTCTGGGGCGTCGGCAACCACGGCGGCGGTCCGTCCAGAATCGACCTCGACAACATCGCCGAAATGCAGAAAAACGGCATGGATATCGTTCACTCCACACCGGACGAATATTTCAAGACCGTTGACCGTGAAAAGCTCCCGACAGTGGAACGCGGATTGAATACACTCATGGAAGGCTGTTACACCTCCATCATCCGCATCAAGCAGCTCCACCGCAGACTGGAAAACGATCTTGTGATGGTGGAAAAGATGGCGTCCCATGCGGCGGCGGCCGGTCTGGCAGTTTACGAAAAGGAAAAAATCGACGACGCATGGCGTGACCTTCTGTTCGCGGAATTCCACGACGCGCTGCCCGGATCCTGCATCCAGCCCGTTGAAGACGACACGCTCCGGATGTTGAACCATGGACTCGAAATCATGAATCAGCTCAAGGCGAAATATTTCCTTGCGCTGTCCGCCGGTCAGGAAAAGATCAAAGACGGCAATACCGTACCGCTTCTGGTGTATAACCCGCATCCGTTTGAATACACACAGCCCATCGATGTGGAATTCCTCCTGCCGCGCCAGCTCTGGCATAAGGAATTCTCGAATCCCGTGGTTTACCGTGACGGCGTTCCCGTACGTTCGCAGCAGGCGAAGGAATCCGGCAACTTCTACATGGACTGGTGCAAGCGTGTGATCTTCGACTCCCCGCTTCCACCCTGCTCCGTGACCCGGTTCGACATCCATTTCGAAGTGATCGAAAAACGTCCGGAACCCGTGATCCGTCCCGAAAGGGGGAAAATCCGCATCGAAACGGCGCGCGGTCAGGTGGTCGTCAACTGCCGTACGGGGCACGTGGACAGCTATGTGGTCGACGGAAAAGAATATCTGAAACCCGGCGCGTTTGCGGTCAACGTCCACACCGATGCGTTCAACTGCTGGGAAGGCAAGGGAGCGCTCAATGTATACGAGCCGACGGGACAGTTCCACCTCATGACACCCGGTCAGGCAACGGAATTCTCCGGTGTCAAGGG
>JBGVOJ010000046.1:0-2076 GCA_045126415.1 Eubacteriales bacterium
CGATCTCATCCTTTCCGAAAAGACCGCCGACGAAGTGTGGAAGCTCACCGCCGAAAAGCTCGCCGATCCGTCCATGAGCGTGCGGAATCTCATCCGTCAGTCCCGCGTGGAAATCGTCTGCACGACCGATGACCCTGCCGATACCCTCGAATACCACAAGGCCCTCGCGGAAGATGACAGCTTTGACGTGCAGGTTCTCCCCGCGTTCCGTCCCGACAAGTGCTTCAACATCAACAAGCCCGGTCTCGCGGACTATTACAGGAAGCTCGGCGAAGCGTCCGGCGTGGAAATCACCGACGTTGCCAGCCTCAAGGAAGCCCTCGGCCGCCGCATCGAATTCTTCAATGACATGGGCTGCCGCACGGCTGACCACGGTCTCGACGAGTTCCCGATGTTCGTAAAGCCGAACGAATATGCCGCAAATCAGGCACTCGCTTGCGCGCTTGCGTCCGACGGCAGGGATGTCACTCCCGAAATGCTCTGTGTTCTCAAGTGCGAAATGCTCCTCTGGCTCGCGGGCGAATACGCAAAGCACGGCTGCGTCATGCAGTTCCATGCAGGCGTTTACCGCAATGCGAACGACCGCATGATGAAGGCACTCGGTCCCGACACCGGCTTTGACACCATCGGCTACACGAATGTGGAAGGCATCCTGCAGCTGCTGAACGCGATGGAAAGCCGTGACGCGCTGCCGCGCACGATCCTGTACTCGATTGACCCGTCGGCGAACGCGTCTATTGGTGCAGGAATCGGCTGTTTCCAGACGTCGGAAGACGGCTTCCCGAAGGTGATGCAGGGTTCCGCGTGGTGGTTCAACGACACCATGGACGGCATGAAGACGCAGATGAAGCAGCTGGCGAACCTGTCGGCGTTCGGGAAGTTCAACGGCATGCTGACCGACTCCCGCAGCTTCACGTCCTACCCGCGTCACGAATACTTCCGCCGGATTCTGTGCGCCCTCATCGGCGAATGGGTCGAAGACGGGCTGTACCCGTTCGATCCCGAGGCTCTGGCAACGCTCGTATGCGACATTTGTTATAACAATACCAAGAATTTCTTCCGGTTCAACACGAAATAAAATTACCGGTACCCCACGAAACCACCATGACTTTCAGAGAAAAATTCATCGGCGATAAAGCCTTCTACCGTACCCTGCTGGTGCTTGTCCTGCCGCTGATCATCCAGCAGGGGATCACCAACTTTGTAAGCCTCCTCGACAACCTGATGGTCGGCGGGCTCGGAACCCATCCCATGAGCGGCGTTTCCATCGTCAACCAGCTGATCTTTGTCTTCAACCTCACCATCTTCGGCGGTCTGTCCGGTGCGTCCATCTTCGGCACGCAGTTCTTCGGCGTCGGCGACTGGAAGGGCATGCGCGATACCTTCCGCTTCAAAATGATCTTCTCCGTGATCGTGTCCGTCCTTGCCGTTGCGGTGTTCACGCTTTTCTCGGAACCGCTGCTGATGATCTTCCTTGAAAACGAAACCAATACCGCCGAGGATATCACCCTCACCCTTGCCGCTGCGCAGAAGTATTTCCGCATCGCCCTGTGGGGGTTGCTCCCGTTCGCCATCGTGCAGGTCTACGCCGGTACGCTCCGCGAAACCGGAGAAACCGTCACCCCGATGGTCGGCGGCGTGATCGCCATCCTCATCAACCTGACGTTCAACTATCTCCTCATCTACGGGAAATTCGGGTTCCCGGAAATGGGCGTGGCCGGTGCCGCGCTCGCGACTGTGCTGTCCCGCTTCGTTGAACTGGCGTACGTCGTTTTCCTCACCCATAAGCGGCATGAGACTTTCCGTTTCATCGAGGGTGCCTACCGCAGTCTCCGGATTCCCGCCGCGCTGGTGAAAAAAATCGCCGTCACCGGGACTCCGCTCATGCTGAACGAGGTGCTCTGGTCGCTCGGTCAGACCTTCATTAACAGCAATTATGCTTCCCGCGGTATCGTCGTCATCGCGGCGACCAACATTTCCGGGACGGCATGGAACCTGTTCTGTGTCATCATGTTCGCGATGGGTACGGCGGTTTCCATTCTCGTCGGTCAGCGGCTCGGTGCAGGAGATACCAAA
>JBGVOJ010000047.1:0-3429 GCA_045126415.1 Eubacteriales bacterium
TATCGAAGCAATCGCCGGTACCGACGTTGCAGTAAATGTTCTCGAAGTTAAGCCCGTTGATATGTGCGCTCAGCTCGTAGCTGAAAACATCGCTTCTCAGCTCGAACGCCGCGTTGCTTTCCGCCGCGCTATGAAGCAGGCTATCAAGAACACCATGCGTCTCGGCGCAAAGGGTATCAAGATCATGGTTTCCGGTCGTCTCGGCGGCGCAGAAATCGCTCGTAACGAACAGTATCACGAAGGTACTATTCCGCTGCAGACCATCCGTGCCGACATCGACTACGGTTTCTGGGAAGCTAACACCACTTATGGTAAGATCGGCGTTAAGGTTTGGATCTACAAGGGCGAAGTTCTCTCCGAAGTTGCCCGCACCATGACCGGCGCAGATGAAAAGAAGCGCGAAAACAACAACAGACGCGACAACCGCGGCCAGAGACGTGACCGCAGAGACGGCGCACCGCGCGGTGACCGTCCGTTCAGAAGAGACGGCCAGAGACCCCAGGGTGACAGACCCCAGGGCGACAGACCTGCTCGCGCACCCCGCGCACCCAGAAAGGAAACCACGGAAGGAGGAGCTAACTAATGTTACAGCCGAACGGTAAGATTAAGTACAGACGCGTACAGAGAGGCCGTATGAAGGGTAAGGCCCTCCGCGGCAACAAGATCACGAACGGTAGTTACGGTCTCGTTGCTCTTGAACCCGCATGGATCACTTCCAACCAGATCGAAGCAGCCCGTGTTGCTATGACTCGTTTCATCAAGCGTGGCGGTAAGGTTTGGATCAAGATTTTCCCGGACAAGCCGATCACTGAAAAGCCGGCTGAAACTCGAATGGGTTCCGGTAAGGGTTCTCCCGAATACTGGGTTGCTGTTGTTAAGCCCGGCAGAGTTATGTTCGAAATGGACGGCGTTGCAGAAGACATCGCAAAGGAAGCTATGCGCCTTGCTATGCACAAGCTCCCGATCAAGTGCCGTTTCGCAACCAAAGAACAACTTGAAAATGAAGTGGAGGGTTAAGCTGTGAAGGCATCCGAACTCAGAACTAAATCGTGCGAAGAGCTTGAAACCATGCTCAAGGACCTCAAGTCCGAGCTGTTCACGCTTCGTTTCCAGCACGCGATCAACCAGCTTGAAAATCCCCACAAGATTGCAGATACCAAGAAGGATATCGCTCGTGTGATGACTATCATCGCAGAAAAGAAAGCGTAAGGAGGGGTATTTAAAATGGCAGAAGAACGCGCACTCAGAAAAACCAGAGTAGGTGTTGTTGTAAGCGATAAGATGGACAAGTCCATCGTCGTTGCTATCAAGGACAATGTCAAGCACCCCACCTACGGTAAGATCATCAAGCGTACCACCAAGCTTCACGCTCACGACGAAAACAACGAATGCGGCATCGGCGACACCGTTGAAGTAATGGAAACCCGTCCGCTCTCCAAGACCAAGCGCTGGAGACTCGTTCGCATCATCGAAAAGGCGAAGTAATTAAGGGACTGAAAAGTTCTTGGGGAAAACTTTTTCGAGAAAAAGATTTTCCCCAAACCCCTTTCAAAAAGCTTCAATCTATGAAAAAGACGAAGCGAGTGCAGACTTCAGGTTTGCACAGACTCTGTCCGAGTTCATAGTCCGAAAAGGTTTTTGGAAGGGTTCGGGAAACCTTTTTCCTTAAAAAAGGTTTCCCGACTCAAATTCATAAAAATATACAAACCGAGGGTGTGGCTCTGAGGTGATTCGGCGTAGGTACTATGCGTCACCGAGGCACGAAGAGGTACGTAAGGCGTACAGTCACACAGCCGGATGCGGCTCCTCGAACGACCGTGTCAAAGCACACGGCGAACAGAATCAGGAGGATAAAGCAGTGATTCAGCAGCAGTCTACAATGAAGGTTGCCGACAACACTGGTGCAAAGGAACTCATGTGCATCAGAGTACTCGGCGGCACCGGCAGACGCTACGCCAACATCGGCGACGTAGTCGTTTGCGCAGTTAAGAAGCCTACTCCCGGCGGCGTTGTCAAGAAGGGTGACGTTGTCAAGGCAGTTGTCGTTAGAAGTGTAAAGGGTATCCGCAGAGCAGACGGTTCTTACCTCAAGTTCGACGAAAATGCAGCGGTTATCATCAATGAAGATAAGAACCCGAAGGGAACCCGTATCTTTGGTCCTGTAGCTCGTGAACTCCGTGAAAACGAATACACCAAGATCCTCTCCCTTGCGCCGGAAGTTCTTTAATGGAGGATGTCGAAAATGAAAAAGAAGCTTCATGTAAAGACCGGCGACCAGGTTATCGTTATTTCCGGTAACTCCAAGGGCGTAATCGGTAAGGTTATTGGCGTTTCCCCGAAGGAAGACAAGGTTATTGTTGAAGGTGCTAACATCGTTAAGAAGCACGTTAAGGCAAGACCTCCGCAGGAAGCTGGCGGAATCGTAGAAGCTCCGGCTGCTATGTATTCCTGCAAGGTACAGCTGTACTGCGACAAGTGCAAGAAGGCAACCCGCGCCGCTCACAAGATTGACGGCGACAAGAAAACTCGCGTTTGCACCAAGTGCGGCGCTGAACTGTAATTCGGAGGTGTACAATGGCTGCAAGAATTAAGGAATTATACACCAACGAGGTTGCACCCGCTCTTCTCAAGAAGTTCGAATACAAGAGCGTAATGCAGATCCCGAAGCTTGATAAGATCGTTATCAACGTTGGCGCAGGCGATGCTAAGGAAAACTCCAAGGTTATCGACGCTATCATGGCTGACCTCTCCCTCATCGCAGGTCAGAAGGCAGTTCCCACTTACGCAAAGAAGTCCGTTGCAAACTTCAAGCTCCGTCAGGGCATGAAGATCGGTGCAAAGGTTACCCTCCGCGGCGACCGTATGTACGAATTTGTTGACAGACTCTTCAACTTCGCTCTCCCCAGAGTTCGTGACTTCAAGGGTATCAATCCGGATGCATTCGACGGTCGTGGTAACTACGCCCTCGGTCTGAAGGAACAGCTCATCTTCCCCGAAATCGAATACGATAAGGTAGAAAAGATCCGTGGTATGGACATCTGCTTCGTTACCACCGCTACTACCGACGCAGAAGCTAAGGAACTGCTCACTTTGCTGGGCGCTCCGTTCGCTAAGTAAGATTGAAAGAGGGAGTAAACAAAAATGGCAAAGAAGTCTATGATTTTAAAGCAGCAGAAGACGCAGAAGTATTCCACCCGTGAATACACCCGCTGCAAGATCTGCGGTCGTCCCCACGCTTATCTCCGTAAGTACGGCATCTGCCGTATCTGCTTCCGTGAACTCGCTTACAAGGGCGAAATCCCGGGCGTAAGAAAGGCATCTTGGTAAGAAATAAACTTGGGATGCCGGGGAGAAACTTTTTGGAAAAAGTTTCTCCCCGGACCCCTCTTCAAAAACTTTCATTCTGTAAACGAGACAAAGGAATTGCAG
>JBGVOJ010000048.1:0-2725 GCA_045126415.1 Eubacteriales bacterium
ATGATCCACCGCAACGACGGTACGTTCCGCAACGACCTCGACAGCGACTCCTCGAAGAAGCTGTATTTCGAGCTGATCGGCTGGCCGGACGGAACCGTAAAAATCGACTATATCACGTATTACAAACGGTAAACATATATCAGGAGAAACTTATGCCGCCGCTTTCCCTACTTATCAAGCCTGCGTCCGGTCTGTGCAATATGCGCTGCCGGTACTGCTTCTACAACGACGAAACCGACCACCGCGAAGTCGCGTCCTACGGGATCATGTCCGCAGAGACGGCCGAAATTCTGGTACGCCGGGTGTTCGACTATGCCTCGGGACAGGTGACGTTTGCCTTTCAGGGCGGAGAACCGACCCTCGCGGGGGTGGACTACTACCGCGCGTTCACCGGTTTTGTTGAGAAGTACAACACGAAGAAGATTCCCGTGGCGTACGCGATGCAGACGAACGGATACAGGGTTTCCGACGAGCTGTGCGAGCTTCTGCGGGATCATCACTTCCTCGTCGGGGTATCGCTGGACGGCAACAGCGCGGTGCACGACGAATCCAGACGGGACGCTGCCGGAGAAGGGACGTTCAAAAAGGTGAACGAATCCATCCGGAAGTTCCGGGAATACGGGATTGACTACAACATCCTCACCGTCGTGACCGACTCGGTGGCGAAGAACATTCCGCAGATTTACAACTACTTCCGCAGCAGGAATTACAAATATCTGCAGTTCATCAAATACATCGACGGACTGGAATGCGGCGGTGACTCGTTCGCGCCGTCGCAGAAGCGGTATGCGAACTTTCTGAAGACCGCGTTCGGGTATTATTACGACGATTTTATGAACGGGAAGTACACCAGTGTACGCGAGTTTGACAATTTTGTCATGCTGGCGTCCGGACGTCCGGCAGAATGCTGCGGGATGAACGGCATGTGTTCGCAGAATCTGGTTGTCGAAGCGGACGGCGGTGCGTATCCGTGCGACTTCTACGTCCTCGATGAATGGCGGCTCGGAAACATTGCGGATTCCTCCATTGCCGAACTGTATGCGACGGAGCGGGCACAGGAATTCCTGCGGCGGTCACGGAGGATTCCCGAAAAATGCCGCACGTGCCGGTATTTCCGGCTGTGCCGCGGAGGATGCGCCCGCTACCGCGAACCCTGTACGGCGGACGCTCTCGGCGAATTCTCGTACTGCGAAAGCTACCGTGAATTTTTCGACCATGCCGCGCCGAAGATCATGGAACTGGCACGGTATGTGTCACGGAATTTGAATTACTGAAAACAGATACGGCTGTTCACGGGAGCAGCCGTATTTTTTTGTTCTTGTGTCCTGCTATTGAAAAAAGCGAACGCCTGTGATATAATGAACCTAATGATAAATTTACGTTAAAGGAGACAAAACAATGCTCGACAAAACCAAACTGCGTGCGGATTTTGAAAATCCGCCCCGGACGTTCCGTGTGAGTCCGATGGTACACGGCTGGGCGGAAGATTACCGTGCGCAGATGGAATTCGGTGTCGCGTGCGGTTACGGCGGCGCGGTCACGAACGTCCCGTTTGAAAACGGCTTTACGTCGAATCCGGAAAATCTCGATAAATTCCGCGATATCCTTACCGCAATGGAAGAAACAGGACTGGAATTCTGGATTTACGACGAAATGGGCTATCCGAGCGGACAGGGCGGCGGCATGGTTCTCGACGGACATCCCGAGCTTGCCGCAAAAGGCTTCTATATGCACCGCCGGATTGCGTATGAACCGACCCATGCGAAGTTCCGTCTGGACGATGAATCGGACAAGATCATCTGGGCGGCAAAATATCCCGTGGAGACGCCCGGTATTCACGAAAGTTTTGTGCAGTTCAACCGGATGATTCCCGTGGAATTCACGGCGGACTTCCTTGAATGTGACCTTGCGGAAAAGGAAATTCTCTACGTCTTCTGCGTGAAGGATGCCTATGCCGGTTCGCACAGTACGCACAATGTCAGCTCGTTCCGCAAGAACATCAACATCATGGACAAGGCGGCGGTACAGCGTTTTATCGATCTGTGCTTCGAACCGATCGCGCAGGCGATTCCCGACGCGTACTCCCGCGCAAAGAATGTGTTCACCGACGAACCCAGCCTGCACGTTATGTACGTGCGTGACTACGAAACGTGGCCCTACGCCCTCGCTCCGTGGGTGGACGGTCTGTTTGAGGCATACGAAGCGGAATACGGCGAAAGCATCCTGCCCAAACTTCCGCTGATTTTCGAAGGCGGCGCGAACGCTTATCCGGTACGCGTGAAATTCTATGAACTCGTCGGCAAACTGGCGGCGGAAGCGTATTCCGGTCAGCTTGCGGCATGGTGTGAAGCCCACGGCTGCGGTTTCTCCGGTCACTACCTCCTCGAAGAAAACATCTCCCACCATGTCAAGCAGTACGGCAATTTTGTCCGCGTCATGTGCGGGGCATCCTATCCGGGGATCGATATCCTGAACTGCTATCCCGAAATTTACCCGTACAACGTGACCCGTTACACGCAGATGGCGGTGCGCAAAAACGGCACCAACGGCATGATGGTCGAGATCTGCCCGTTCGCGAACGTGGACGAATTCAAAAAAGACCCGCTGAACAACATGACCGCCGTGATGGGGCTTCTGTATCTCGGCGGCGTGCGCGTGACGAACTCCTACTTCAACGGCTATACCAACGAGGAAGAAACCCGCTGGTTCAACGAATACGTCGGAC
>JBGVOJ010000049.1:0-2568 GCA_045126415.1 Eubacteriales bacterium
AAGAATCCAGAGCGCAATGGCAAGCGGTGTACCTGTCCCCGCATATTCATCCGCCTTCTGTTTCTGGTCAAGTCCCAGTTTTGCGGCCATCACGGTATTGATCCCGACACCGGTTCCCACCGCAAGTGCGATCATCAGGAGCTGGATCGGATAAATGATGGAAAGGGCGGTCAGCCCCGAATCGGACAGTCTGCCGATAAAAACGCTGTCCACAATATTGTAAAGTGCCTGGATCAGCTGTGCCAGCATCACCGGCGGTGCCAGCTTGAACAATATTTTACTGATCTTCTCGGTTCCGAAAAATTCTGTCTGTTCCAATGAAGTTTACCTCGATTCTTCCAGTGCGGTCTGCAGGGCGTTGTCATATTCCAGAAGCAGCCCGGTCAGAGTCTGCAGCTTCTCTTTGCCCAGCAGCTCCAGAGCACGGTTTTCCACCGTATCCAGAGATGCCAGGAACGGAACGGCATATTCCCGTCCTTTTTCGGAGAGAACAAATGCCTTTTCACGTCCCCTGCCGTGAGATTCGTCGTACTGCAAAATCCCTTCTTTTCGCAATATCGCTATGACATGATTGATCGTCTGTTTCGGTAAAAGATAGCTGTCACAGATCTGTTTCTGTGTACAGAATCCATGTTCGCGGATGGTATAGAGAACAAGCATTTCATGATAACTGATGCTGTGTTCGTTCGACCATCGGGAGTACAGCCCCCGGAATTTGATAATGGCTCTGTTGATACCGTTGAGTAAATTCAGTGAATCCTTTTCCATAAGCCCTCCTTTAGTCCCAAATGGGACTTTGATAGTATATACCTTTCTCCGGACATAGTCAATAGGATTCACAAAAATTATGCCCGTCAGGGAAATTTCCTCAACGTGAACTAATTCAAAGAAGAAGCATTGAAACTCTCCGACGAGATCGGCGTAAGAAAAGCAGCGGAACAGCTGGGGCAGGAAAACCTGCTGAAACAGGATTTTCGGTCAGACGAACCTCTGAAAAAGTTCCTCACGGACATCACGGAAGTCCCCTGCCGGGACGGCAAACTCTACGTTTCTCCCATCATGGACTGTTTCATTGGGTATTTTTCGACTGCACAGTTATTGACAATTCCATAACTTATATTATATAATAATAAAATGGCAAAAGAGTTCGATAAATAAGAATTTGTGAGGTGTTCCAATGGGAATCACACATAGAGTAAAAGCAATTGCTGCTGAAACAGGTTTTTGGGAATCAGGTTATATCGTAATTGAAAATTTGAAATACTATCAAGAGGTTAGAAGAATTTGTGAAGGAAACACATGTCGTAATTATGCAATGTCCTGGGCATGCCCGCCGGCTATCGGGACAATCGCTGAATGCAGAGCACGTGTGAACCAGTATGATAAAATGTTGTTATTCTCTCAAGCATATCAAATGGAGGATTCTTTTGATTTTGAAGGAATGGTTGAAGGATTGCATGATTTCAAGAAAATGGTGGACCGTTTTCAGCAGAATTTAGAAGGGGTTTTATCAGAATATTTGTTGCTCTCCAATGAAGGTTGCGGACGATGTTCAATGTGTACATATCCAAATTCCCCCTGTCGATATCCACGATTTTTGCATCATTCGCTGGAAGGATATGGTTTCATTGTAAACGAACTTGCTAAAGAGGCAGGCATTCGATATAATAACGGTTCTAATACAGTTACATATTTCGGAGCATTACTATTTAATACAGAAAAGAACTGATAAATGCAAATAAAAATGTGTTGGAACACTTATAACAGAGGCACACAATGACACAAACCGAAACCACATGGGACAAGCTCCTGCAGATCAAAACGACCGGACGGGACGATTCGCATGCCGATCAGTACCATCACCCATACGAACCCACACCGTACAGCGTTCTGGAACGTCTGGCGAACAAAGGCTTCATCGGCAAACGGGATGTGGTTCTGGACTACGGCTGCGGGAAAGGACGGGTCGATTTTTTCCTCTCCTACCAGACGAAAGCCAGAACCATCGGCATCGAATATGACGAGCGGATTTATCAGAACGCGGTGAACAATCAGAAGACCGCCGTTTCACGGACAAGGACGGAATTTGTCCATGCGAATGCGGAAACCTATGCCGTGCCGCCGGAGGTTAACCGGTGCTATTTCTTCAACCCGTTTTCCGTGGAGATTCTTCAAAAAGTGATGGCGAGGATCATGGAATCCTGGTACGAAAATTCGCGGGAGATTCTGCTGTTTTTCTATTACCCGGCGGATGCGTATATTTCCTATCTTATGACCGTGGACGAGCTGGAGTTTTTCGGCGAGATCGACTGCGGGGATTTGTTCGCCGGGAATGATCCGCGGGAACGGATTGCGGTTTACAGAATATGACAGGGAAGCAATTTTCCTGCTGCCCTGATGGATTCATAACAATATTATTTAACAGAAACGCGAAAGAGTTCGCTGAACAAGAAAGAACAGGTGATCGTATGAAACAACAAGAAGCAATCTTTTCAAAAATAGATATGGACTCGTGGGAAAGAAAAGAATACTTTCTCCACTACTACAATGACGTCCGCTGTACATACA
>JBGVOJ010000050.1:0-2230 GCA_045126415.1 Eubacteriales bacterium
TTCGTTAATTGTATTGAGCAATTTGTGAGTTTCCGGGTTATCGATCCTAACAAAATCCATATCAAAATTCTTTGCGACAAACAAATACCTGTATGATGACCATACTTTTTCTCCTTCCGCTGTATGCCAGCGGTCGAGAACGGCACTGATCAGTGCGATTGCTGCAGCGGAACCGAGCGTCAGAAGAACCAGCATCCGCAATCTTTCCGGATCACGTCCGTTTGCCAGTTCATCAATGATCTGAGCGGAGAAGGAGATGCCGACATACGGTGTCAGAGCATTCCATATTGCCAGAGTAATACAGAGGACAATCGCTTTTGGCTGCATTTTATAAAGAAGCCGGATGGCGCGAAGTGTTACGGAAACGGTTTCCCGAACAGACATCGTCTGTTTTTTCTTTGTTTTCATGGTCTTATGCCTCCTCCTTTTCCTCGGGAGAATAGTCATCCCGGTAATACCGGCTCTGGATCTCAAACAGTTCCGCATACCGTCCGCCATTTCTGGCAAGAAGTTCCGCATGGGTTCCTTCTTCTGCAATGGTGTTGTTTTCGATCAGAATGATCCGGTCGCAGAATCGTGTGGAAGCCAGACGGTGGGAAATATACACCGCGCTTTTCCCGGCAGTCATTTCGTTGTATTTCTGATAAATTTCAGATTCCGCAATCGGGTCAAGAGCCGCTGTCGGTTCGTCCAGCAGGAGAACCGGCGCATCTTTGTATAATGCACGTGCCAGCATGAGCCGCTGCTTTTCACCGCCGGACAGATCAGCCGCATCTTCATAAACTTCACGGTTCAGTTTGGTTTCGTAGCCGTTCGGCAGGGATTCGAATTTTTCGCACAAATCCGCCTGTGCCGCACATTGTTTTACTTTCTCCATATCAATATTTTTTTCGGAAACGGCAATATTGACTGCCAGACTGCCGGGGATGATCGTTATTTCCTGAAAAATCGCGGAAAACCGGTCGTAATACTCCCGTCGGTTCAGCGTTCGGATATCCGTACCGTTCCATGTGACCCGGCCTTCCGTGGGATCATACAGACCGGAAATCAGCTTTACCAGTGTCGTTTTTCCGGCACCGTTCAGACCGACAACTGCCAGACGCTCTCCCGGATGAAGTGTGAGATTTACGTTTTTCAGGGTGTCCTTTTCCGCGCCGGGATAGCGGAACGAGACGTTTTCCAGACGGATTTCCCCGGGAAGGTCATCTTCCGCTGGAACCGGATCGCCGTCTTCAAACCGGTATACTTCCGGATAATAGAGACATTCAAGAATACTGGATAAAGCCCGGGCTTTTGTCTGTAGAGTAACGAAGTCGGACAGAATTCCCCACACCCATCCGGTAAAGCCGCTGACCGCAGAGAAATACAGCAGGAATTCCGAGGCTGCCATGCCGCCGTCAAGTACCTTTTGAATGAGATAGAAATACGCAATTCCGTTCCGCAGGAAAGCCAGAACAATGTCCGTGATATTGCACCAGATATAAATGCGTCCCGCATGAAGATGAAATCTGCGGAGAAGCTCCAGAGACGAGAGAAACAGAGATTCAAACCATGTGCGCATCCCGAACATCCGCACATCCTTGGCAGCTTCCATTCTGCCGGCATTCACCGAGCAGTTGATGGCACGGTGGATATCATTGATCTCATCCCTGTGACGGTACCCCCATCCGCGGAGATACTTATTCAGAAAATATCCGGGAATAGTGGTTGTCAGCATAATCATCAGAAGAATCGGTTCCACATTGGTAAGAAGCAGAGCGTAGATGATAAAACCGGCAATATTCCGCAGCAAAGAAAACAGAAAGTTCCAGATCACTTCTACGGGAGCACCGTCCCAGCTTGTGCTGGCGTCTGCTCTGTTCAATGCTTTGATAAAATTCTCATCTTCAAGATTGCAATAGGAAGTCGAGGCACCTTTCTCGTTAATCAGCGAGATCAGCACACCGCGAAGAGTTCTCTTTCGATAGTCGTCAACACCGCTCAGGTAAGTATTCACACTGTTTATGACAATCAGCAGCCCAATCATCAGCGCAATTGTTCCGATCAGCTCACCCACCGGAACCTTTTGCTCCACCGCTCGCAGAACCATCGGTGAAATAAACAGATTCACCAGATTCTGTACTACTGCCAGCGCCGTCATAATCAGCCCGCCCCACAGGATCATCGGCTCGTGCTTCAGCGCGAGCTTTATCATGAATCCGATGCAGGAGTGCATTTTGTATTTCGGCTT
>JBGVOJ010000051.1:0-19080 GCA_045126415.1 Eubacteriales bacterium
GCCATTGCGGAAACCGGTGTGCGGCTGTTCTGCGATTTCTGTTTCCTTGATCTGACCGAGATGCCGGGGAAATATGATATTCCTACACTGCTTGAAAGATACCTGAATCTCACAATCCTGCGTGCCTTCACGAAAAGCTATGCCATGGCAGGCGTGCGGCTCGGGTATGCGATGAGCGGGAATACGCAATTTCTTGCGGCAATGTCAGCGAAAACACAGTGCTGGAACGTATCTGCGCTTGCACAGGCGGCAGGAATTGCGGCGATGGAATGTACGGATTGGCTGACGGAATCGGTCAGGAAGATTTCCGCCGAACGCCGGCATCTGACCAAAGAACTCACGCATCTCGGTATCCGCGTATATCCGGGGGAGGCAAACTATCTTCTGCTGTATTCGGATACCGGTTTATACGAAAAGCTGATGGAGCGCGGGATCATGGTGCGGGACTGTTCCAATTATGAGGGACTTTCGGCAGGATTTGTCCGCATCGCCGTCCGCACAGGAGAAGAGAACGACCGTCTGCTCACCGAACTGAAAGAGGTACTCAAATGAAACAAGCAAAACCGATTATGATACAGGGCACCATGTCGAACGCCGGGAAAAGCCTGCTCTGTGCCGCGCTCTGCCGCATTTTCAAACAGGACGGCTATAAAGTGGCTCCCTTCAAATCGCAGAACATGGCACTCAACTCCTTTATCACCGATGAGGGGCTGGAAATGGGGCGGGCACAGGTCGTGCAGGCGGAAGCGGCAGGCATCAAGCCGTCCGTGCTGATGAATCCGATTCTGTTGAAACCCACCACCGATGTCGGTTCTCAGGTGATCGTGAATGGTGAAGTGCGTGGGAATATGCGTGCGGCGGACTATTTCAAATATAAGAAACAGCTCATCCCCGATATCCTGCACGCCTACAACACCCTCGCCGCAGAGAATGACATCATCGTCATCGAAGGTGCGGGAAGTCCGGCGGAAATCAATCTGAAAAGCACGGACATTGTCAACATGGGCATGGCGAAGATGGTGAACGCGCCTGTTCTGCTGGTCGGCGACATCGACCGCGGCGGCGTATTTGCCCAGCTTTACGGTACCGTTGCCCTGCTGGAAGACGACGAGCGCGCCATGGTCAAGGCGACCGTTATCAACAAATTCCGGGGGGATGTAAAGATTCTGGAACCGGGACTGGATATGCTGTACGATCTGGTGAAGGTGCCCTGTGCCGGTGTGGTTCCGTACACCCATGTGGATATCGACGACGAAGACAGCCTGTCCGAACGCCTGACCGCCGGGGAACGGAAGGAGATCGACATTGCGGTGATCTCACTGCCGCGCATCTCCAACTTTACGGATTTCTCGCCGTTTTCCCGTTTTTCCACCGTCTCTCTGCGGTATGTGAAGAATGTGTTTGAGCTGGGTTCACCGGATATGATTATCATTCCCGGCACAAAATCCACCATTTCCGACCTGAAGTGGATGCGGCAGAACGGTCTGGAAGCGGAAATTCTGAAAAAAGCCTCCCGCGGTACACCGGTGTTCGGTATCTGCGGCGGTCTGCAGATGCTTGGCAAGACCATCTCCGACCCGTATCAGACCGAAAGCGGCGGCGAGATTGCCGGTATGGGACTTCTGCCCATCGACACGGTGTTCGCAAAAGAAAAGACCCGTACCCAGACCGAAGGTGCTTTCGGGAAAATCGAAGGAATATTCGGCGGACTGAACGGTCTCACCTATCGCGGATACGAGATTCACATGGGACAGAGCGATACTGCGGCGGCAGTTGTGCAGAACGGCAATGTATATGGCAGTTACATCCACGGGATTTTCGATGAAAACGGCATTGCCGAAACCATCCTCCGTGCGCTGTGCGAAAAACGCGGGCTGACGTTTGACGAAAACGCCGTGTTCGATGTCCATGCATACCGGGAAGCTCAGTACGACAAACTGGCGGATGCGGTGCGTGAGGCTCTGGACATGGATCTGGTGTACAAAATTCTGGAGGAGGGCGTATGATTCATCTTTACTGCGGCGACGGTAAGGGAAAAACCACCGCTGCCGTCGGACTTGCCGTCCGTGCTGCCGGAAGCGGAATGCGGGTACTGTTCGTGCAGTTTTTCAAAAGCGGAAAATCCTCCGAAGTGACTGCGCTTGAAAAGCTCGGGATTGTCACGGCGCATCCGGGAGTGCATTACGGCAGATACAAGTCTTTGGATGAGGAGAGAAAAGCCGAAGTCCGGGACAGCTACGGGGAGCTGCTGGATGATGTGATCGCTCATGCGGCAGAGTATGACCTGATCGTTCTGGATGAATCGGTTTCGACCTACGGTTACGCCATGATCGACCGGGAGCAGCTGATGGAGTTTCTCAGACAGGAAGGCAGTCGGCGTGAAATCGTGCTGACCGGACGGAATCCTCTGCCGGAACTGACGGACGCGGCGGATTATGTGACCGAGATGAAAAAAGTGAAGCATCCGTTTGACGGAGGAATTGCGGCCAGACAGGGAATTGAATACTGAAACAAAAAGCGTTTGCGAATTCACAAAAATCCGCAAACGCTTTTTCTCATTCCGCTGCACGATACCGCATACACGGTCTTCCACCGGTTCCGTAATCCATTTCTCCTTCTGCCATGCCGCTTTCTTCCAGATAATTCATATACCGACGCACCGTCACACCGGTCAGTCCCACCTGCGCGGCAATCTTCTCTCCCGTCAGCCAGATTCCCCTGTTCTGCTTCATATAATCCAGAATCCGGTGAAGCGTTTTTTCCTGAATTCCTTTCGGATAAACCGCTTCGTTTTTTCTGCGGGAATTATCAATGATGTGATCGATGCTTTTCTGATTCAGCGTGTCCAGTTCCTTCAGCGCACTGGTCTGCGTGATGAATTTTTCCAGAGCCATCCGGAACCGGTCAAAGGTAAACGGCTTGACCAGATAGTCGATGATCCCCGCATGAAGGGCCTCTTCCAGGGAATCCCGGTCGTTCGCCGCGGTAACCATGATAACATCCACACCGATTTTCCGGCTCCGGATCTCCCGCAAGACTGCAAAGCCGTCCATGTGGGGCATGAACACATCGAGAATCACCAGATCCACCGGATTGTTTTCCAGAAACTCCAGCGCGCTTTTTCCGTCACGGCATATTCCCGCCGCTTCAAACTGTCCGTGACGCTTCACATACTGCTCGTTGATCATCGCCACCATCGGATCGTCTTCCACAATCAGAACCCTGTACATTCCGTTCCCTCTCCTTTCGTGAAGCTGACCGCGAAGGAGGTTCCCACATCCTTCTGCGATTCCACCGTAATCGTTCCGCCAAGGTTTTCCACCATGGTTTTCACCTGATACAGTCCCGTTCCGCGTCCTTCTCCCCTGGTGGAAAATCCGTTTTCAAAAATCCGTTCCATATCACTTTCCGCAATCCCCGAACCGGTATCGTCCACGGTAATCAGCAGTGCCCCCGGTCGTGAAAAGATTCCGAACATCAGCTCATTCGGTACATCATATCCGCCGGATGCCTCATTCATGGCTTCAAAGGCATTTTCAATCAGATTCCCGATCACCGTTATCAGCGTTTCTCCGGGCAGAGGATAATCGCTTCGGACATACCGGCATCCTTCGCGCAGAACAAACCGGATGTTCAGTTCCGATGCCCGCGCCGTTTTTCCGATCAGCAGGGCAGCCACGGCGGGTTCGTCAACCGCGTGCATGACAGCGGAAATGTTCTCGCGCTGAACCATGCTGATATTTTCGATATAGGAAACCGCCTCATCGACCATGTCCATCTGAATCAGTCCGAGGATTACGTGGAGCTTGTTGGTGAAATCGTGATTGTTTGCCCGCATGGAATCCACCAGATAGCGCGTACCGGTCAGGTCTTCCATCAGGCGGGTATATTCTGTCCGGTTGTGCAGGATTCCCACCGTTCCGATGACGGAATCGTTTTCCCGGATGGGGATGCGGTCGAGCAGGATATCCGCGTTTCCGGCGGACGGCATCTGAATATGAAATTCCTTGTCACCGCCCTCCAGAGTCCGCAGAAGCAGAGCTCCGTTCGGAAGAGAAGCAAGCGTTTTCCCGGCGATGTCCCCATGATTCAGAATTTCCGCGGCGGCATCGTTGGCGAACTGTACCGTTCCATGCTTGTCCACGGCGATCACGCCTTCGTCAAGAGACTCCAGAATGTTGTCGCGGATGCGGTACATGGCGGTAAACACATCCGGTTCGTAACCGAGCAGACTTTGTCTGATTCTTCCCGACAATTCTGCGGAAATGAAGAGTTCCGTCAGGATTGCCGCAAGCGTAATCACAGCAAAACACAGCAGAGTGTGCATGGTTTCCGCGCGGATATTTTTCATCAGCATGATCGCCATGACAAATCCGGTATACCTGCCGTTTTCATCGTAAATTGCCGCGTATGCTCTGCGCTGGGTACCGGACGGTCCGCTTTCGCTGACAGCATAATACGGACGTTTGTTATTCTCAAAATCCGGAAGACTGCCGTCGTAAACCGTACCGATCAGATCATGGCTGGAATGATACAGCCGGAGTTGTTCACTGCTGACCACCGAAATGACGTCGATATCCTCCAGCGTGTCCCGCAGGGAATCGAGGTATTCCATAAACACAGCGGAATCCTCCTCACCGGAATCTCCCTGAATCACCGTGATCATCGGCGACTGCGCAATGGCTTCCGCAACATTTTTCAGATTCTGGTCACGCCGCTGTGTGTCAAACCGGATATTGATGAGTGTTCCGGCCGCACCGAGAAAAAGTGCCAGCGTGACGATCAGAATGAGCTGTGTGCGGAACATTTTCTGCTGAATTTTCTGTAGTGAGATCGTTTCCTGCGTTTTCTTTCTGTCTGCCATGTCGCAAGTCCCCCTGTCGTTTTCTGTATTCATTATAGCATATTCCATGGTTTCATAACAGCTTTTGAAAGTAAAGAAAACGGAAAGATTTTTCGATTTTTCTTGTTAAGTTTCAAAAAATTGTCTTTTTTCGCCGGCTGTGGTATTCTGTAATCACCGAAAATACAGCATCCGCAAAGGAGAAAAACCGTATGGGAGCCATTTTTGAAACCATCATGCTCGTCTGCTTCGGTCTGTCATGGCCGATGAATCTCATGAAAGCCTACAAAGCCGGAACCGCCCGCGGAACCAGCCTGTGGTTCATTCTTCTCATTATCACCGGATACATTGCCGGGATTTCCGCCAAGTTTATCACCGGACAGATCAACTATGTCCTGATCGCCTATCTCTTGAATCTGGCGATTGTCTCGCTGAATCTGGTCGTGTATTTCCGCAATGCATCGCTCGACAAGAAATCCGAAAAAAACACCTGACGGGGAGGAAGCCATCATGTATGAACAGAAACTGAAAAACTATCGTATGCTGAACGAAATTGCCGAGCCGGACGGAATCGTGATCTTCGGAGGAAATGCTGACCGTGAACTTCCGCTCTGCGAACTGAAGCAGGCATTTTCCATCGGACAGGGACTGTATAACCGCAGTCTTCCGGAACTGTCGGTCAGAGACGCCGCAGAATGGTATGCCGCCTGTGCCGCACCGCTGCATCCGGAGACGGTGCTTCTTCATATCGGAGAGGCGGACAGAGGATGGTTTGCGGAAAATTCCGATGAATTTGACCGTCTGTACCGGAACCTGATTGCACAGATCCGGACATGGAATAAAAAATGCCGCATTGCCGTACTGTCTTTGCAGAGTCCGGCAGACGATCCCGTGATATGTGAAATGAACCGGCATCTGCGCTATATCGCCGAGTCCGAACATTGTGAATACGGTGATCTTGTGGCAAAACGGGTATGGAATCCGAAGGAAACGAAGGAAGTGACATCGTTTGTACAGGCGATGGGACTGGTTCGTTCCCGCAGAACAATATACGATCTGGTGAAGATTCTGTTCGGATATTGATGCGTACTCTGATTCTTCCATAAAATTCTTGACATATTCCCCCACCCGTGCTATAATAACGGCGTATGGTCCTCATCATACATCCAATCCATTCCGGTTCTGCGGAGGGGCAACTCGCGCACTCAGGGGGAAGTTCGGTGAAATTCCGTCGCAACCTTCATTACCGTAATTGAAGTTTTCTTCATAAGTCGGAATACCCGCCGGATGGCAACAGAATATGTGGAAAAGCATTTTGGATTTGGAAAGTGCAGCCATTTTTTTCGGAGCAGAGGGAGTATTATGTCGTTCTGCTCTAAAAAGGATTGCTGCGCTTTTTTGTTTATTTACAAAAAGGCGCTTTTCTTTTTTGATTCGATCAATGGAAATCCAATACTGAAATATATGGAGTAGCTACATTTTGGAACATAAAAAATATACCCGCAGTGACTGCATCGCTCTTTTACAGAAAAAACAGACCGAACTGCACGCAGGCGGCCTGACCCGCTTTCCGCAGAGGTCGGATTTCACGGACTATGAGGTCATGTCGATCAAGGCGTTTCTCGGACCGTGGCCCCGCGCTCTGGAAGCCGCAGGACTGAAAGAACCCCGCGGAGATAACCGTCTGGAAAAGAACCGAGAAAAACGTGCTCGGGCGAAGAAACGGCTTAGGCAGATCAGAAAAGCAGCAAAAGCAGAAACAGAATCAGCCGAAACGGCGGAGGAAACGAAATGAACGAACAGGAAATCCTTTTAAAGAGATGTATCGGAGAGATTACCGGTCTGTATCCCGATGTTATGGATGCGGCGCGGAAACGTCAGGCAGAGCTTGCCAAGCCGCCGGGCAGCCTCGGACGGCTGGAAGATTTGTCCGTACAGCTTGCCGGAATCACCGGGCAGGTGAAGAATACCCTTGACCGGAAAGAACTCCTTGTTTTCTGTTCCGACAACGGCGTGGTGGAAGAAGGTGTTTCCTCCGCTCCCCAGTCGGTGACACTGGCACAGACGATCAATCTCACCCGCAGAAAAACGGGCGCATCGGTGATTGCCGGACATTTCGGCTGTCATGTGCGGGTGTGCGATGTAGGGGTCAACGCAGACATCCGCGAACCTGCCGTGATCGACCGGAAGATCGCTTACGGGACGAACAATATTGCAAAAACAGCCGCAATGACCCGTGAACAGGCGGTACAGGCGATCCTTGCAGGCATGGAACTTGCCGAAACTGCCGCTCATGACGGTGCGAAAGCAATCGGTGTCGGCGAAATGGGCATCGGCAATACCACCACATCTTCGGCAGTGCTTGCGGTGCTGACCGACACACCGGTGGAAGCCGTAACCGGACGGGGCGGCGGAATCACGGACGAGAGCTACCGGAAGAAAATCTCCGTGATCGAAACGGCAATCCGATTGAATCAGCCGGATAAAACCGATCCCATTGATGTGCTCGCAAAGGTCGGCGGATTCGATCTTTGCGCCATGTGCGGCGCATTTCTCGGTGCCGCACGGATGCGGATTCCTGCTGTGATCGACGGATTCATTTCCGTTGTCGCCGCACTCTGCGCGGTCCGTCTTTGTCCGACTGTGCGGGAATATCTGATTCCGTCCCATGCTTCCTATGAAATCGGCTACCGCATTGCCATAGACGAACTCAGTCTGAAGCCGCTGTTCGATCTCGGTATGCGGCTCGGCGAAGGAAGCGGCTGTCCCATTGCGATGATGATGCTGGATGCCGCCTGCGCCGTGATGAACGATATGGCGACCTTTGAGGAAGCGGACATCAACGACGATTATCTCACCGATATTCGCAGAACGGACGCATTTACCGTGAAAGGAGACTGACATGAACGTACTGATTTCAGGCGGCTGCAAAAACGGCAAAACGGGCTTTGCACAGGAGATTGCCGTTCGTCTGTCGCCGGAAGGAAACCGATATTATGCAGCAACCATGATCCCATATGACGGAGAAGACCGGGAGCGCATCGCCCGTCACATCGAAGACCGTGCGGGGATGGGATTTGCCACACTGGAAGTTCCGCGGAATATCGCCTCCTGCCTGACGCTGGCGGAGCCGGATGCCACGTTTCTCGTGGACAGCGTGACCGCCCTCCTTCTCAACGAACTGTTTCCGGAAACACACAACGGTGAAGCCGATCCGGACGCGGTCGATCGCTGCCGCACGGGACTTCGGAAGCTGGCGGAAGGAGCAAAAAACGCGGTATTTGTCACCGACTACATTTACTCCGATGCCGTGCGGTACGACGAATTTACCGAAAACTACCGCGCCTCCCTTGCCTCTCTCGACTGTGCGCTGGCGGAGGTCTGCGATGTGGTGATCGAGCTTTGTGCGGGGAATGTGATCTTCCATAAAGGGGGACTGCCGGAATGAAAAAATACTTTCATGCGTGCATGATGTGCATGACGATGTTCTGCTATATCCCCTGCCCGTATCACGGCTGGGACGACGAAGCCCGTCCGCTGATGACGCTGTTTCTGCCCGTAGTCGGCGCATGGATCGGGATTTTGTGGACGCTGACGGCTTATCTGGTGAACTGGCTCGGACTGCCGGTGCTGGTCAGTGCAGCGATTCTGTGTGCCTATCCGTTCCTTGTCACCGGCGGGATGCACATGGACGGCTATCTCGATGTGACCGATGCGGTGAAATCGTGGCGTGATCTCGAAGAACGCCGCCGAATTCTGAAAGACCCAAACGTCGGTTCCTTTGCGGTGATAGCGGGAATTCTGCTCGTGATGGCGCAGTATTCGCTGTTCGCATCCGTGAAGGACGGTGCGAACCTGTTCACGCTGACCCTGATTCCTGTGGTTTCCCGTGCGGTTGCCGGGCTGTGTGTCACGGTTCTTCGGCCGCTGAGCACCAGTGAATATGCGGGAACTTACCGAAAGGGCGTAAAAAAATCCCATATTGCGGTGTTTGCGATCTGGCTGCTGCTTGTGCTTTCCGCCGGATTTGTCTTCCTTGGAAAGTACGGCTTTGCTTCTCTGGCGGTAATTGCAGGGTACCTGTGGCATCTGCGCCGTGCGTTCAAATCCCTGGACGGTATGTCGGGCGACGTGTCCGGCTATGCACTGACCTTCGGCGAGGTCTGCGGAATCGCCGTATTTGCTTTGATTTAACGGAGGAAACTCATGAATTTTATCATCGGCGGCGCATATCAGGGAAAACTGAACTGCGCCAGAAATACATTTGCCGTACAGGATAATGAAATCTTTACCTGTACAGAAGAAAACGGCATCGAATTCGGTGCACGCTGCATCAACAAAATCGAAGAATTTACGCTTTGGTGTGTGCGGAACGGGAAGGATGCTGCGGAAATTTTCAAGGAAAACCGTGAGAAATGGGTAAACAGCGTACTGATCTGCATGGACATTTTCTGCGGCGTGGTACCGCTCGGTGCGGATATGCGTGCATGGCGGGACATGACCGGACGGCTGTGCGCCTATCTGTCATCGGAAGCAGACAGCGTGACGCGGATGTTCTGCGGACTGGAGCAGAGACTGAAATGAAACTGATTCTCATCCGCCACGGCAAAACCGAGGCAAACGAAAACCATCTCTACTGCGGTTCCACCGATCTGCCGCTGTCGGAGGGAGGAAAAGTAGAACTGCGTGAGCGGAAAAATACGGTCGAATACCCTCCCATCGAGGGCTTCCGTATTTTGACCAGCGGAATGTTGCGATGCGAGGAAACGCTGGGGATTCTGTATGGGGATGTTCCCCACGAAACGAATGAAGCCTTCCGTGAAATGGATTTCGGTACGTTTGAGATGCGTTCCTACAAGGAAATGAAAAACGATCCGGACTATATTGCATGGATCACCGGCGACAACGAAGCGAATGTCACACCCGGCGGCGAAAGCGGAAACCGGATGACCGCGCGGGTGATCGGCGGACTGAATCAGCTGATTGCGGACGGACGGGACACTTTGCTTGTCACTCACGGCGGTGTGATAGCGGCGATCATGGCATATCTCTTTGCGGCAGAGGGAAAGAAACGTTACGAATGGCAGCCGAAACCCGGCGGAGGCTATGTGGTGGACACACAGAAATTGTCGTATTCCATGGTGGGAAACAAGCCCTGAAATGCACCGATTTTTCGCAAAATTGAGCCGTTTTCTGCGAGATAATGCACTTTGGAGCACTGACCGTTCTGACCGATACGGTGACGTATATAGGAGAGGTGCGGCAGGGCAGAAGAATCCTCCGAAGGAGGAACCAGTGGATCAGGATACCGTAATACATATGGATCACAGAGTCCGGCATATGTACAATGGATCGGAAAAGATCGGAAAGCATCTCCGTTCTGGACAGAACGCTGTAATACCGTCCGTCGGGAAGGTAGGTTTCCGACAGCTGGTCTGCCGAGAATCCCGCCATCCCGAGATGAAGATCAAGAACGGGCGACGGTTCATCGGGATAGATCATCAGCGTAACGGCGTGGTAATGACTTCCCGGATACTGCAGTACACGAAGATTCGGATCAGTACGGAAAAAGATAATATCTCCCGGTGCGACATACAGGCAGTTATCTCCCACCTGACACTCAAGCCGCCCTTCCAGACAATATTCAATGGCAAGCGCACGGACAGGTCCGTATCGCCAGTTTGTGATAAACTGAGGAATATGGACATCTTTATATACCAGTGCTGCACCGGGGAAGGGTTTGTAAACCGTGGAACGTATTTCACCGGTCGGATTGGAAAAACAGGACACGGTGCTCCCGTCCGGATGTTCAGCAATCTGGATTTTCCGGCGTATTTCTTCGGGGGAATAGATGATTTCGGATACTGCGAACATAATGACCTCTTATGATATGTATGCTTTGATGGAATATTTCATAGATATGTATTCATCAGATGAAGGATATTTCAATTCTTACAGCAGTTTCTCCCATTTCGGCATCCGGTGAAGCGCACGGACGATATTGCATCTCTCCAGCTCCCCTCCGTCAGCGGCGCACATGGTGGCATACCACATGGGACTTGCGAGCTTTCCGGCCTGCAGCAGGTTGCAGAGACAGTCGCTGTACTGGAAGTGCAGGTGACTCAGCAGACCTCCGTCTCTGACCGCAGCACGCTCCGGCATCGGTTCCATTGCCAGCAGACAGCGGAACGGGAATCCGTCCGGTGCATCTGCGGCTTCGAAAAGGAAGTTTTCTTTGCCTTCCAGCCCCTTCGGAAGAATATCCGATACCGCATAATCCGCTTCGCCGAGAGAATTTCCGGTTTCGTCCAGCCAGACAATGTACATCCCGTTTTCCGCTTCGGTGATTTTCCAGCCGCCCAGACGTACGGGATTTTTTGCCGTAACTGTGGAGCATGCCGTCTGCCAGAATCCCTTCGCACCGTTTTTGAACATGGGAGAATGGATTGCCTTTACCGCTTCTTCCGCTTCTGCCCAGCAGATTTTCATGGGTTCACTTTCGCTGTAAATATAGGATTCAAAATTATCCCAGGTTCCAATCCATTCATGTACATTAAATTTCATTTGTTATCCTCCAGATAAATGACTCGGTCGCACCATCCGGCTGCCAGTTCATCGTCATGGGTGATGACCAGCACGGCGGTGTTTTGTTTTTTTCAGTTCGTGGTTGTTGAAGCCGGGGAAAATGGCAGCACTGCCGAAGGTGGCAACGGTGACCAGCACGAAATACAGCGCGGTAAACACGCCGATAGTGATCAGGTCGGGGATCGTGAGTTTGTGAGAGTTTTTCAGGCTGTTTGTCATGATGAATTCCTCCAAAAATGAATGGTTAGGTATTGCTAACCTGTGGTTAGCTGTTGCTAACTGGCGCAGTGAGAGAAGGGGGAGTGTGCGAAAACGGCATACTGTCCCCGGAGATTATTTTGAATTTTTTTCACACGGAGTATAGCACAGAATCTTTATTTTGTCAATAGGCATGGAAATACCGGTAAAAAATATTGACTTTTTGGGGGATCGGAGATATAATAATACGGCAGTTAGCTTTTGCTAACCGACGTGAATGATAATTCAAAGAGGTGATACAGACACGAAACCTGACTACAAAAACTGGGTACCGAAGGGGATGATTGCAGGACTGGGAGCAGCATCGGCGGTTCTCACGGCGGTTGCTGTTGGTACCGGAATGCTGAAAAAAGGTGCGCTCACCACGGCGGTTTCGGCAGTTCTCGGTGCGGGTGCGCTTGGATGCGGTGACGAGCAATTATGTGTACCATAACATTTCCAGTAAAAGCAAGCAGGCTCTCCTGCACGAAACGCTCCGTGTGCTGAAAAAGGGCGGCACCTTTGCCATTCATGATATCATGTCGAAATCCCGTTACGGCGACATGGAGAAATTTGTCCGGGAACTGAAGGAACAGGGATACGAAGATGTGCGCATGATTGACACTACGGACGGACTGTTTATGACGAAAAAAGAAGCCGCCGTGATGATGCTGTCCGGTTCGGCTCTGCTTGTGGGGAGAAAGTAAGATGTCATTTTTTCAGAATACCTGCAAACCCGTCGGATTTGGCGGGAAAATCATGGTTGCCATGATGAACTCCGGTCACGCGGCTCTGGCGGACTGGGGATTTTCGCAGATCACGCTGTCTGCGGATGCATCGGTTCTCGATGTCGGATGCGGCGGCGGTGCGAATATCCGAACGTTGCTGAAGCTTTGTCCGGACGGACACATCACCGGCGCGGATTATTCGGCAGTCAGTGTGGAAAAATCCCGCTGTGTCAACAAAAAAGCGGTTCTTGCCGGACGGTGTGATGTGGTCGAAGGAAGTGCTGACGATCTGCCGTTTGCGGACGGAGCGTTTGATGCCGTGACCGCATTTGAAACCGTTTACTTCTGGCCGGGACTGACGAAATGCTTCCGTGAAGTGCACCGTGTTCTGAAAAACGGTGGAAGATTTCTTATCTGTAACGAGTCAGACGGTAAGAAAGCGGAAGACGAAAAATGGACAAAAATTATAGGCGGCATGACCATCTACACCGCAGAACAGCTTGAAGAAGCACTGAAACAGGCGGGATTCGGCAGGACAACGCCCCGCAAAAACGACAGTGGCTGGGTCTGTGTGACAGCGGAAAAGTGAGGTTGTCATGAACCGGAAACCGTGGAATCCATGGCGTGTTTTTGCTGTGTGAAGGGGGACGGATATGATTTTCTGGATTGAAGCGGTCTGCGCCTGCGTTGTATTCACTGTGATGATTCTGCTGATTTCTCATAATCGACAGGAGGTATTCACCAATGACTACCCTCCTGTCGTTACGGAGAAACTGAGAGAACTCGGCAGGATTGCACAAAAACCTCCGGCGCGAAAAAAAGATGTAATCCGCAAGCTGTCGGCGATGGGTATTTTTGCGATGCTGTTTGCCTTGCTGATGCGGTATGTCAATGGAATCGAAACATTTGCCGAAGCTGCAGGGACAGTATATGGATTGTGGCTTGTGGTGGACTGGTATGATTTTTTTGTACTCGACATTCTGTTGGCGCCGTTTGACCGATTTTACCGTGCATCAGGCGTCAGTGCATTGGACCGGTCGGCAGTGAAGTTTCATTTTATCGGCAGTCTGCGAGGGATGGGGCTCGGCGTGATCTGCGCTGTGCTTGTGGGTTTGATCGTTGTGCTGCTATAGGGAGGGATTTTTATGAAATACAGAATCGAAAAAGGCTCGGTGCAGGAAACTCTGCTGATCCCGCTGTACGGACGTAAGCTGGCGATGGATTTATATCCTGATCTGTTTTCGGATCATGATTGTCAGCAACTGCTTGGCAGTATAGAGTTTGATGCACCGTCCATGACCGGACTCAAGGCAAAAATCGGTGCTGTGATGGCGGCAACCAGACAGTATGATATGGCAGAAGTGTGCCGCCGGTATCTGGCGGAGCATCCCCGTGCCGCCGTGGTCAACCTCGGATGCGGACTGGACACCACCTTCTCGCAGGTGGACAACGGTACCGCGTATGGGTATCATGTGGATTTTCCCGATGTGATCGCCGTGCGGGATGATTTGATCGGGAAAAAAGAGCGGCAGTCGGGCATCGCAGCGGATCTGACCGATCACCATTGGATGGATTCTGTGAATTTTCGTGTGGAAGACGGTGCGGTGTTCTTTGCGTCCGGTGTGTTCTATTATCTGAAAACCGAAGATGTCCGCCGGTTGTTCTGCGTTATGGCAGGGCGTTTTCCAGGCAGCAAGCTTGTCTTTGATGCCACCAATGCGAAGGGACTGAAAAATATGCTGAAAACATGGCTCAAGCCGGCGGAAATGGAAAATGTGGGACTGTACTTCAGCGTGGATGACGAAAAAGAGCTTGTAAAGTGGAGCAGACATTTCAGGGCGGTGACAAAGACCGGTTACATGACCGGATACCGTCCTCTCGATAAACGTTACGGTTTTCTTGCCAACACTATCTTCCGTTTCGGCGACCGGAGCGGTATGTGTCAGATCATCGAGATCGATTTTGCGGGGTAAGACTATAAAATTCTATACCTTTGGTTCGGAAACCAATCCCGTGATTCTGCTTCTTCCCGGTACTTGCTGTCACTGGAAGAACAACTTCGGAAATGTGATTCCCCTGCTGGAACCGCATTTTCATGTGGTCTGTGTGTCCTACGATGGATTTGATGAAACGGAGGACACCGTATTTCCTGATATGCTGACGGAAACAGAAAGGATCGAAGCATACATACAGGATCATTTCGTCGGACACATCCGAGCGGCATACGGCTGTTCCCTCGGCGGTTCTTTTGCGGGATTACTGGTGCAGAGGCAGAACGTCCGCATTGACCGTGCCATCCTTGGCAGTTCCGATCTCGATCAGGATGCACCTCGGAAAGCAAAGCTGAAATGCAGGATTGCCGTGCCGCTTCTTCACAAAATCGTCAGTACGGGAGAGTACCCGAAAATGCTGCGCGGCCTGATGGAGAAAAAGCGAACGTCATACCGGGATCGGTTCATGGAAATATTCGGTATCGGAAACGGGGATCTGCCCTTTATCCGACGTGAGAGTGTGTACAACCAGTTTTATTTCGATCTGATCACGCCGCTGGAGGTGAATATTGCCGTTCCCAGTACCGAAATACACTGTTTTTATGCTGAAAAAATGGGTGAGGAATACCTGCATCGGTATCGGAGATATTTCCGGAATCCCGTGATCCATCGGTTTGACATGGAGCATGAGGAACTGCTGGTGCTGTATCCCGAACGGTGGACGGAGGAAATCAGACATTGCGTGTAAAATGATATTAAGGAGAATATGCGATGAACAAGAACTATATTATCGGTATTTTGGCTGGCTTTTTACTTGTTATTTTTGCAATGCCCCTGGGGGATTTATACGGACAAGCCTACATAACGATAGGAAACGGGATGCCAACAGAGCAATATACAATGTTAATGGAACGAGCGATCGGCAGTTTTCAGATTGTTGGAGGAATAACTTCAACTCTCTCAGGGCTTGCGCTGATTTTTTCTGATAAGAAACAGGAAATCGAAAAGTGAATGGATAAGGATATGAGATACGAAAGCAATATTTCCACTGCCCGGTGGCTGATTTACGATATCCCCGGCAATGCGGGCTGGATCATATATCTTGTCTGCCTGATCCGATGTCTTGTGAACCGCCCGGAATACATGGGAATCCCACTGGTACAGATCAGTCTGATCATTGGCATTTTTCCGGCAACTGCTATGGTAGTGGGGATTGCCGAGCTGATCAGCGAACGAATACGGAAACTCGACCGGATTCTTCCGAAAGCAAGGCTGTATCGCGGATTCGGCACGCTGACATGGGGCGGTTTCGGTGGTATGATCGTCTGTCTGACTGCCTTTTTCAGAGCACAGAGGGATGGATATACACCGGCAGAGTGCAGACTTCTCCTTCTGATGGCAGCAGGCGGTGCGCTGTGTACCATATTTGCCGGACTGATTTTCAAAACTTTCCATCTGAAGAAGTGTGATGAAGAAAGCAGTGAGAGAAGATGACAGTAGGAACAAGAAAAGAATTTCATCATGAAAACGGGACCGGGGATGCCGACCTGACGGTGTATACCATTTTTCCCGGAATACAGGTCGTATACAATTCCGTACACATGGATCAGCTTGAACTGGCCCGACGGAATCAGGCAGGACATTTTATCGTGATTCAGCATTGTATGGAAGGGCGCATGGAACAGGAGAACAACGGGGATTTCTTTTACCTGATGCCGGGAGATCTGTCCATTTCTCTGAAAGAACGGATGGCACAGTCGTATACCTTTCCTCTGCATCATTATCACGGTGTCACCATTGCGATTGATACCGATGCTGCGCCGAAGTGTTTTTCCGAATTTATGGAGGACGTCAATGTACAGCCTGTCACGGTGGCGGAACGGCTGCTTGGCGGAAGAAACAATGCGATCCTGCGGGCAGACCAATATATATCCCATGTATTCTCCGAAATCTATACCATGCGGGAAGATATGCGGATGGGATTTCTGAAAATCAAAGTGTTGGAATTGCTCTGTATTCTGAACATCCTTGATCCGCCGGTGATGGAACTGCCGGAACACAGCCTGTCAAGGGGACAGGTCAATCTGGCGAAAGCAGCGGCGGCCTATCTTCTGAAAAACATGAACCGCCGCGTCACCGTACCGGAGCTGGCGAAACAGTTCTCTGTTTCCGAGGTCTATATGCAGACCGTTTTCAAGGGGGTATACGGTGTGCCTGTATTCAGCTATATCCGCATCCAGAAAATGCAGTGTGCGGCACAGCAGCTGATCGCAACGGATCTTCCGATTGCGGAGATTGCCGGGACATTCGGATATACCAATGAAAGCAAGTTTTCCGCCGCATTCAAAGCGGTCATGGGAGATACTCCGGGAATGTGGAGAAAAGAACACAGGAAACTGAATATCATCTGACAAAAATGCTCCGAACACACCGAATGCTTCTGTTTGGAGCATTTTTTGACCATTCGGGATATTTTTGTTTCGGAACTGGCGATTCCGGTAAGTTTCGGGAGAAAACTCTGTCGGTTTGGAGCAGAAGAACATTGTTTCGGGAATTGCTTTTCCGGAAAATATCCGGTATACTATTACACGTTGGTAGTGAAGTAAAATCTGTACCAACCTATTTTTTGCACATTGGTTAGCGGTTGCTAACTGTAGTCTGAGAAGGAGAATTCATGAAAAAGATTGCTATATACGGCAAAGGCGGCATTGGTAAATCGACAACGACCTCCAATTTATCCGCCGCACTTGCCCATAAAGGATATAAAGTGATGCAGATCGGCTGTGACCCGAAAGCAGATTCCACGAAAAATCTGATGAAAGGCAAGCGGATTCCGACTGTTCTGGAACAGATCAAGGCAAAAGGGGAAGACCTTACCCTTGACGATATCGTATTTGAAGGATATGCCGGTGTTCTCTGCGTGGAATCCGGAGGTCCGACTCCCGGTGTGGGATGTGCGGGACGAGGGATCATTTCCGCCTTTGAGAAACTGGCGGAGCTGAAGGCGTTTGAAACCTATCAGCCCGATATCGTGATCTACGATGTGCTCGGCGATGTGGTCTGCGGCGGATTCGCCATGCCGATCCGTGACGGCTATGCAAAAGATGTGTATGTCGTTTCTTCCGGCGAGATGATGTCGCTGTACGCCGCAAACAATATTGCATCCGCAATCCGGAATTTCGGCAAGCGAGGTTATGCAAAGCTGCAGGGACTGATCCTGAACGCCAAGAATCTGGAAAACGAAGTGGAGATCGTGAACGAAGCACTGAAGGAAATCGGTACAACCATGATCCAGTACATTCCCCGTTCTCCGGAAATTCAGGAAGCCGAAAACAACGGCGGCACGGTATTCGAATGCCTGACCGACTCGAAAATGCAGGCGGTGTACAGTGAACTTGCTTTTATGAACGGCAGTCTGTCCGGGATGTCGTGGACGCACGTCCGGACGATCCTGTCCTATTCGGTGATCGGACTGCTTTTGTCCCTGCTGTGTATCCGCCACGCCAATGCACTCCAGCTCGGTGACGAAATGGCGAAAAATCTCGGTGTCCGTGTGAACGGAGCCAGAATCGCGCTGTCTGCCGTATCGGCATTCCTTGCGGCAGCGACCGTTTCCGTGGTCGGCATGATCAGTTTTGTGGGACTTGTAGTTCCGCACATTTCCCGTATGCTGGTCGGCTCGGACTACAAAGTGATGCTGCCGACTTCCATTCTGATGGGAAGCCTGACCCTGCTCGTTGCCGACACCATCGGACGCACTATTGTACCCGGCATGGAGATTCCGGTCGGTATTGTGATGTCGGTGTGCGGCGGTCCGTTCTTCCTCTATATGCTCCGAAAGAGAGGAAAATACAATGAAGGATAATCCGACGGTATCCCGGGAAACTGTTTCCCGTCTCGAAGGTTCCGGACTGCAGATCGGATACGGCGACCATGTGATCGTGGATGAGATGGATGTGGACATCCGGAACGACCGCATCACGACCATTATCGGTCCGAACGGTTCGGGCAAATCCACCGTTCTCAAAGCCATCACCCGTCTGATCCGGTATCAGCAGGGAAGTGTTCTGCTCAACGGACAGGACATTCTCGACATGAAGCCGAAGGAACTGGCGCGCACTATCGGTGTTCTGCCGCAGGTACACAGTGCACCGGCGGATTTCCGGGTAAAAGAACTGGTCAGCTACGGCAGAATGCCTCACCAGAAACTGCTGTCCGGACTGTCGGGAGAAGACGAACGCATCATCCGGTGGGCGATGGAAGCCACAGGGACATGGCAGTTCCGGGACAAGTCGATTTTTGAAATTTCCGGCGGCGAACGTCAGCGGGTGTGGATTGCCACCGTTCTTGCACAGAAACCGGAAATCCTCTTCCTCGACGAACCGACGACCTATCTTGACATTTCGCACCAGCTTGAAACCATGCAGCTTGTGAAAAAGCTCAACCGTGAAACGGGCATCGGCGTCGTCATGGTGCTTCACGATCTGGCGCAGGCTCTGGAGGTCAGCGACCATATCATCGTCATCAAAAACGGCCGGAAATATTCCGAGGGTGCACCGGAAGAAGTCATCACCCCGAAAATGATGATGGACGTATACAACGTGGACTGCGATATCCTGCACGTTCCCGGACGGGAAAAGCCGATCATCGCGTTCAGACAATTTGCATAAAGGATTGACACAGGGGGGGGGGGAAT
>JBGVOJ010000052.1:0-3337 GCA_045126415.1 Eubacteriales bacterium
TATATGCAGGTATATCGGAAATATACCAGAAAATCCTCCCAAATCATACGAGAAAAAATTCGGCTATGTCTGATGTGCGAACTTATCGGTTTTGTTGTCGCAATTTTCGGGATTGGCATAACTCAAAATCCGATTGTAATGTATATATGGCTAATATCATTTTTTGCTATCTTGGGTATAGTTCCGACAAGCTACGGTTTCGTCTATCGGTGTCAGATCAGTGCTACCATAAAAACGAATCCGTTTCTATTGGAAAGACGATATATTTCTTTTGACGGATACCATTTCATCTCCGAAAGCGACCATCTGATCCAAATGTTCCCCATCCATAACCATGTAAAAACTGACATAGACAAAACAGGGATTTACCTGATCTGCTGTGATGCAATCCGGTATTATCTCCTGCGAATCTTCGGCAGTGCTGCAAAAATGCACGAATTCTACGCCCGTCTGCAATGGAACGATGCGTATGAAGATATGTATGTGAAAAACCAAAGGAATCAAACATTATGAGTGAACGCTATACAAAATTCGTCGCCGGAAAATTGCAGAAATCCGGATTTGAAAATATCCAAATTCTTTCCCCGAATGAAGAAATCAGTGCGGATATTATCGCCACGTCAAAAAGCGGTGCAAAGGTGTGTATAAAGTGTTGTTACTCCACACAGCCTGTGACAGCTAAAGCGGTTCAAGCAGTTTTACAGGCGAAACGATCCTATAAATGCAATGCCTCGATGATCGTCACCAACAACACGTTCACGGATAAAGCAAAGGCGTATGCCGCCGAAAATAAGACAGTTCTCAAGGAAGAGATAACAATACCTCAGCCTTCCGTCAATACCGCACCGTCTTCCAACAAGAAAAACAATGCCTCCCCTAAACGGAATTTGATCGGTATCCTGGCAGTCCTCGCTCTCCTCCTTATTGTATTGATTCCCATCGGAATTCATCTGAGTACCGAACCCTCGAATCCGGACACAGAAGAATCCGCTGCTGCTTCAGAGATGCAGAAACTGTCAGAAAATAATATCTCAAACAGTGGAAAAACATCGGGTTCCGAAAACAACCCGGATGTCTCTGATTCCACGGAAGAGGCATTCACCGAGCTGGAAGCAATCGGAGATATCTCGGTAGATGAAGGATTATTTTCTGTTGAAATAACTGTTCCTGCAGATTTTGTTGGAGATACAACTCAAGCGGAACTCGACGCTGCTGTTCAGGAAAATGGATATAAATCTGCTACCTTGAATACGGACGGTTCTGCTACCTATGTCATGACCCAAAAACAGCACAACGACATGATGGAAGAATTGAGAGAAAACTTCAAACAGCAGCTCAACGAAATGGTAGGTTCAGAGGACTTTCCGAACTTTGTCAAAATAGAAGCAAACGATAACTTTACCCGATTTGAAGTAACCACCAAAAGTACGGAGCTGAATTTCATGGAATCATTCAGTACATTACAGTTCTACATGATATCCGGCGCATACAATACTTTCAATGGAACAACCGTAGACAATTGTTCCGTAATCTTCATCAACGAACAAACCGGTGAAATCATAAGCGAAGCCAACTCTTCCGAAATGGGAGATTGATTTCCGCATCCTGTGGAAAACTCCACAAATCCGCACTTTTCCACAACATCCCCGAAAGGAGCGCACCTCATGCCAATCTACAAAATGGACGGAAAAAAGGACGGCAAGCAGCAGTACCGCGTCCGCATCAACTATACCGACAACACCGGCCGCGCCCGTCAGATCGACCGTGTCGCCTACGGCAGTACCGAGGCGAAGCTCCTTGAAAAACAGCTCCTCGAAGACATCAAAAAAACGCCTGCATCGTCGAAGCTGACAATACAGGCGCTGTACGAAGAATATATGGCGGCGATCAAACCCGATCTCCGCGAAACGACGTTCGACAAGAAACGCCGCATCCTTGAAGGCAACATCCTCCCGACTATGGGCGCAGTCCGTCTCGACCGTCTCACCCTGCCGGTGCTGCAGAAGTGGAAATCCGGTATCGCGGAAAAAGGACTCAGCACCGTAACGTCGCAGAACTATTTCAAGGAGTTCTCCGCCCTGCTGAACTACGCGGTCAAGATGAACTATCTCCCGACGAATCTGCTCGGACGGATCGGGAACTTCAAGAATCCGGCGGTCGAGGATAAGACCGAAAAAATCCGGTATTATACCGCGGAGCAGTACGTCCGGTTCGCCGCTGAAGCCCGCCGGAACGCGGAGGAAAAGAACACACTGACCGAGTGGGGCTACTACGTCTTCTTCTCGCTCGCCTTCTACACCGGAATGCGGAAGGGCGAAATCAATGCCCTGCGCTGGAACGACCTCGATGGAGAAATTCTCCACGTCCGGCACAGCATTTCGCAGAAGGTCAAAGGAGAAGACCGTGAAACCGGCCCGAAGAACCGTTCGTCCCTGCGCGATCTGCAGATGCCGGAGCCGCTGATCCGCATCCTGGATGAACACCGTGACCGTCTGATCGAAGCGGACGCGTACCGGGAGGATCTTTACATCTGCGGCGGCGAGTACGCGCTGCGGGACATCATGATCGACAAGCGGAACCGCGCGTTCGGGAAAGCTGCCGGTCTGCCGCACATAAAAATACACGATTTCCGACACACGCACGCGTCGCTGCTGGCGAATGAAGGGATCAACATACAGGAGATCGCCAGACGTCTGGGGCATTCGAAAGTGGAGATCACATGGAACACGTACAGTCACCTGTACCCGCGCGAAGAAGAGCGTGCCATGCAGATTTTGAATAAAATCGTGTAAAAAACGTGTAAGAGAAAATGACACAAGTGAGAAAAAGAGAGAATAAACGAGAAAAAGCACCGTTTGACGGTGCTTTTTTACATTAGGAATGGAGACGGCGGGAGTCGAACCCGCGTCCGAAAACCGATTCATGCAACTTTCTCCGGGTGCAGACCGTCTTTTGTGCTTCCCGCCTGTATCCCCGGCGGTCAGGGTATACAGGTCGGTAGCCCTTTCGTGCGTGACGGATGCAAGAGCGAACTCACCGTTCACGGACGCCACTCATTTTATGCCGTGGTCAAATCAGGACGCACTCCCATTCGGGACACTTCGGGGCCGTGGCACTCCCCGAACGGACAGCCGCACTTAGGCAGCGATTGCTAATTCGTCGTTAGCGTTTAATTTAAAAATGAGGATTATTAAAGAGATTCCCCATCTCTACCCGCTTATCGCACTGCACAATCCCCGTCGAAACCTTTACGGCCCCGTATAGGGGTAAGTTTTCGCGGGAACCCTTTTTTAAGGAAAAAGGGTTCCCGCACCCTCCCAAAAACCTTTTTGAAAAA
>JBGVOJ010000053.1:0-2028 GCA_045126415.1 Eubacteriales bacterium
GTTCCTTCTGATGCAGCAAGGAATTCAAAACAATAGTGAATATGTGCCGGAAAATGAATATTTATGTGATTATGTTTCTTGAAAAAATCGGCAGATACAGGATTTTTCAATTCGTAAAACATAAGAATTTCTCCATGTATACCGGTAGGATTCGTAAGCTCATTATAACATGATTCTTTTCCGAAATCAACCTAAAAAAATTTTATTACTCCAAGGAGATATAGAATGAAAAACCAGAAATTTACCGCATTGCTGCTGGCACTCCTGACTACCCTTCCGATTTTCACTTCCTGTGCCGGTGATACCTCAGAAGGAACTGTCTCCCAACCGGAACCTTCTGTAACTGTAGAAAAGGAAACCATTGCCGAACCCGCAGAAACCGAACTTTCCGACGATCTGCCGGAAACCAACCTCAACGGTTACGAATTCCGCTTCTATTCGATGCTGTGGACGGATGGTGTGGAAGCCGCACACCGGATCATGGCGGAAGACTTCACCGGTGACCCCGTCAACGATGCGCTCCGCGAATCCACTCTCAATGTGGAAGACCGTTTCAACTGCTCGATCAAGCTTGTCGAAGGCGGCGACGTTTACACTATGCCGGGAACCGTGACGAATATGATTCAGGCGGGAGACAATGCGTTTGAAGTAACGGTCGGTCATGACGGATGCATGAATAATCTGATGAATCAGGGGTTGTTCTATAATATCAAGAGCATTGACCAGTTCGATTTCGACAAGCCGTGGTGGGGGCCCTCTTCGCTTCTGGACATCAGCGGAAAAATGTATCTCGCCTCCAGCTATCTCTCCTACACAGGTCTCCATTGGACGAGAGCACTGATGATCAATAAAGGACTCATGACCAATCTTGGTGTGGAAATCCCGTACGATACCGTCCGTGAAGGCACCTGGACACTTGACAAGATGATTGCCCTCACGGCAAACACTTACGAAGACACAGACGGCAACGGCAGAAAGACGGACGAAGACCGCATAGGCCTCTGTACCGGTGTAGAAACTCTGTACTGTCTGCAGGAATCGCTCGATCTCAGTGCGTACAGCAAGCAGGATGATGGTACCATTGCGCTGAACTTTGATATCGAACGCATGGATTCCGCACTCTCCAAGCTCCGTACGCTCTACGGAACTCAGGATTTCACCTACAAGACCAACTCCGCCTTCACTTCGGAAATCTTCAAGACCGGTACTGCTATGATGGTGCTTGGTCAGATCGCCGATGCCTATGACATTTACCGTGACTGCGATTTCAACTACGGCTTCCTCCCCTGCCCGAAGTACGATGAACTGCAGGAAAACTATGTCAGCGGATGTACCGACCTGCCGTGGGCAATCCCCAAGACAATTACCGAAGAACAGACGGATATTATCGGTACAGTCGTAGAAGCGATTTCCTGCTACAACTACAAGAATGTACTTCCGGTATACTTTGAATCTGCAATGAAGAGCCGTGTTGCTGACTCTCCCGATGACGCCGATATGCTCCAGATGATCGCCGACGGCCGCACACTTTCCTTTGCATTCCAGTACGGTCTTACATACAACGATACTCTTCGGAAGCTCATCAATACCGAGGAAGGTGTTGCTTCCTACTATCAGTCCAATGAAAAGGTTGCTCAGAAGACGCTTGAAAGACTGGTTCAATCCTTCTCGGAATGGCAGTAATTTTCTGAATTATATGCTCTGAGCGCACATTCAACCATAAACAGACTATCCTGCGCAGACATTCCGACGGCCGGATAGTCTGTTTTTATCAAATATCCCGCAATGTTATTGATTGAAAGGAGTTCCATCATGCGAATCATTCCGAATCAGGGGGTCTGTGACCCTCATGTACACATCTACAACGGCAAAGCCTATATGTTCACAAGCCATGACCGCGAACCGGGGATGCCGATTTACCATATGGACGACTGGCGTGTATTCTCCAGCGATGATCTGCTGAACTGGAAATTGGAATATACACTTCGGCCGGAAGATACCTTCCTTGGAAAATGTGATGAATGTTAT
>JBGVOJ010000054.1:0-2392 GCA_045126415.1 Eubacteriales bacterium
AATTTCAACTGCACGTGATTTAATTTTTCTCCTTTTCCCCCTACTATATCATATCAACTGCAAAATCCGGCTACACAGATTGAAAGTTTTTGCGGAGCTTTTTTCAAAAAGCGACCGTATCCCCTTCCCAAACGCCTCACACAGCAAAAAACGTCTTGCAATTCCCCACAAAATATGTTATACTAAAACATTCAAATAACGCTATAGAACCAATGGAGATATATCGTGGAAAAAGTAAAATTTCTGATGGGGAACGAAGCCATTGCTGCCGGGGCGATCCACGCCGGGGTGGGGCTGGTTTCCGGATATCCGGGGACTCCCTCGACGGAGATCCTCGAATCCGCCGCGAAGGAGGCGGACGGACGTTATTATGTGGAATGGTCGACGAATGAGAAGGCTGCGCTTGAGGTTGCGGCGGGGGCGTCGTACAGCGGCGCGAGGACCCTCGTTACCATGAAGCAGGTCGGGCTGAATGTTGCGTCTGACCCGCTGATGAGTCTGGCATATGTCGGCGTAAAGGGGGGCATGGTCATCGTTTCTGCTGATGACCCCGGCCCGATTTCGTCCCAGACCGAACAGGATACCCGCCATTTTGCAAGATTCTCGAAGCTGCCGTGCTTCGACCCGTCCTCGCCCGACGAGGCATACGAAATGACCGTCGCAGCGTATGAGGTCAGCGAAAAATACAATACGCCTGTGCTGCTCCGTCCGACAACCCGCGTCTGCCACGGCTGTGCCAGCGTGAAGATTGATGACGAGTACGTCGCACATACTCCCGAAGGATTCGTTAAGGATACCCAGCGCTGGGTCATCTTCCCGCGCACGTCCTACCTCAATCATATCCGCATCGAGGAGCGTACCCCCGTCCTCGCCGATGAATTCTCCGCATCCCCGTTTAATAAGATTGAAGGAAACGGGAAAATCGGCATCGCCTGCGGCGGTATCAGCTATGCTTATGTCACCGAGGCTGTCAAGATTCTCGGCATCGCTGAACGCGTGTCCGTCCTCAAAATCGGCACACCGTACCCCTTCCCGAAAAAACTCGCCGTGGAATTTATCAAGAATACCGACAAAATTCTCGTCTCCGAGGAACTCGATCCCGTCATCGAACGCGAACTCGTCTTCCTCTGCGGCAAACATAACCTGCCGTGCAATGTTTACGGCAAGTACACCGGACACAGTCCCCTTGCCGGTGAAAATACTGTCGAGAGCGTCACGAAATACCTCGCCGATTTCTGCGGAATCGAACTTCCGGAATCCGCAAAGACCGAGGTCCCCGCGCTTCCCGTACGTCCGCCGGTTCTCTGTGCCGGATGTCCGCACCGCGCGTCCTTCCTCGCCGTCAAGCACGCGATGAAGGGCAGAAAAGCCGTCTTCTCCGGCGATATCGGCTGCTATACCCTCGGCAATGCCAAGCCCCTTGACATGGTCGACACCTGCCTCTGTATGGGCGCGGACGTCACCATCGCGCAGGGCATCCACCGCATCGAACCCGATACGGTCAATTTCTCCTTCATCGGCGACTCCACGTTCTTCGCGTCCGGTATGACCGGCGTGGCGAACGCCGTCTATAACGACTGCGACCTCGTCCTGATGGTGCTCGACAATTCCATCACCGCAATGACCGGCGGTCAGCCGCATCCCGGCACCGGACGTACCATGATGGGTACCCAGGGCGGCAAGATCGATATTGTGAAGGTACTCGAAGGTCTCGGCGTGTCCCACATCGAAGTGGTCAATCCGTTCGATTTCTTCGAAACCGTGAACGCGGTGAAGGAAGCGGCGGACAAAAAGGGCGTCAAGGCGGTCATCTGCAAGGCGCCGTGTGTCAATCTCGTGAAGCCGGATAAGGCAAAGGTTGTGAACGACCGCTGCGTCGGCTGCCGGAAGTGCATCAATGAGACCGGCTGTCCCGCACTGGTGCGCGACGGAAAGAAAGTCGTCATCGAAAGCGGACTCTGCACCGGCTGCGGTCTGTGCGCGAACGTCTGCCCTGCGATGGCAATTGAGTGAGAGCGGAGGAATTTGAAAATGGCTGAAAATAAGAATTGTCTGCTCTGCGGCGTCGGCGGTCAGGGAACCGTCCTCGCGTCGAAGCTGATCGCCTTTGCTGCCATGCGGCGCGGCGAAAACGTACGTACCAGCGAAACCATCGGCATGGCACAGCGCGGCGGCTGCGTCGTGAGCCATGTCCGTACCGGCGAGGACATCGCGTCCCCGCTCGTACCGAAGCACACCGCGGACGTGATGATCGCGTTCGAACCGGCGGAAGCGGTGCGCTGCATCGACTATCTCGCGCCCGACGGTGCGGTGATCGTGAACAAAAAGGCGGTCATGCCGATCACGGTCAACTTTGGTGGCGCGGGCTATGACGCGGATGCGGTACTCGATT
>JBGVOJ010000055.1:0-3988 GCA_045126415.1 Eubacteriales bacterium
AACATTCACCGTGCCCCCGGTTACTGCATCAACTGGCCGGAACGGGAAAAGCACAATCTCTGGCGTGATGCGGAAGCCTTTGATGGATTCAAATTTCTCTGGGAGATGTTCACCAAGCGCTATGCGGGAATTTCATCGGAAAAGCTGAGCTTTGACCTTGTGAACGAACCGAGCAATCAGCCGCCGACCCATCCCTGCTCCCGTGACGATCATGAACGGGTAATCCGTACAACCATTGACGCGATCCACGCGATTGACCCGGAACGCGAAATTGTCATCGACGGTTTTGACGGCGGCGGTACTGCCCTACCCGAGCTGGCGGATGTACGTGCGATCCACAGCGGACGCGGGTATTTCCCGATGCAGGTAAGCCATTACAAGGCGGATTGGGTCAAAGCGGAATTCGAAAAGCCGGTGTATCCTGGCGAAGTGGTTCCCGGATGGCATGTGGATATCCAGAGCCTGCGAGACTACTATAAACCGTGGAAAGAAGTCGAAGCTGCCGGTGCGAAGGTGCATATCGGTGAATTCGGCTGTTATAACAAGATCGAAAACGACATCGCGATGCGCTGGCTGACCGATCTGATCACAGTATTCAACGAGAACAACTGGGGGTATTCCCTCTGGAATTTCGAAGGTACGTTCGGCGTGGTGAATCACGGACGTCCCGGAACGGTATACGAAGACTATCACGGCATGAAAGTCGACCGTCCGTTCCTCGAACTTCTCAAGAGCGGGCTGAAATAATGAAAAAATGACCGGTGAAATGCCGGTCATTTGATTTTTTGAGATAGGGTTTATCCGAGTTCGTGGATGTTGCGTTCCACCACAGCCTGACGGAGTGCCGGACTGAGATTGACAAAATAATCGGAATAGCCGCCGACACGAACGATCAGGTCACGGTGCTTGTCGGGGTTCACGAGCGCATCCTGCAGTTCTTCTGCGGATGTGCAGGTCACCTGTACCTGAATGCCGCCGAGTGCGAAGTAGGAATCCACCAGCGAACGCAGGGCATCACCGACAAAGGATTTCGACAGTGTCAGATTGAGGACGGAAATACCGTCTGCGAGGTTCTGCGGGAGTTTCGCCGCGCTCTTGAGCATTGCGGTCGGACCTTCGGTCGCTTTGCCGCGGATGGCAGCGATAGAGTCACAGGTCGGTTCCCCTCTCCGGCGTCCGTCCGGTGTCGGACCGAGGTAACTTCCTTCGCCTTCATAGCGGAGGAACTGATGCTCCGTAAGGATGTACGCGTCAATGAAACTCTTCGGGGGCTTGTTCCGGTAGACCATGTAGACGCGTTTCGCATATTCGGCTGCGAGAGCGTCGGCGTCATCGTTGTCTGTACCGTAACAGGGACACTGGCGGAGAATCTTGTAGAAGACCGGATCTTCCGCCGTCAGCTTTTCGAGGAATTCTTCGGCGGTGAACATCTTCTTGCGGAAGACAAGTTCACGGATAGCGAGAAGCGAGTCGATCGTGTTGATGATACCGCTGTCGGATGACTGCGTCCACGTATAGCGTGCGCCGCCTGCATTAAAGTCTTTTCCGTTTTCGATACAGTCGTCGGTGAAGATAGTGCGGATCGGATTCGGACAGTATTTTGCCATGTATTCGTAGTGTTCGACAATCCAGTCCAGCTGAGCATCGATCTGACGTTCGGTTTCGGCACACAGACCTTCAAAAAATTCCTCGAACGAAGCAGCAGACGCCAGATGGCTGTGCATGTACTGTTCCATGATGTATGCAAGCGAAATGTTGGCATCCGTACCGCCGGCACGGGTCAGCCCCTGCAGGTTGGTTTCCGTGCATCCGCATCCGCAGAACAGAGCGAGTTCCTCGTCCGGAATATGCGGGAACCGTGCCTTCAGCATATCATGGATGCCTTTCGGGTTGTAGAACGAAGGATTGCAGGAACCGCAGCGGATGTTGTCGACGGCAATCTGCCAGAGTTCGTCGGGCATTTCGGGGGTCGTCATCAGTTCGAGCATCGGACGGCGCCGTCCGCGGATTGCACGAACCGCCTGGAACGTGATCGGGTTGTAGTCCGGACCGACGGTGCACGACCATGTGCCGACCGCGTCGAGGTTGCCGAAGAGTTCCCCGATGACGTCCGTGTAATCTTCCCCGTTGTAGAGGTGGATGAGACCGTTGTCGAGACAGCCGAGGTTGTCGCCCCCGTCAAAGTGGAAAATGACGTTCCACGAGACGAGACCTTCATAATAAGTGGTCGCCGGCTCGAACGGGACGCGGGTCAGCGCATCGATGAGATCGGCGGGAGCGTTCACGGAACGGAGATATTCGATGCTGCGTTCGAGATAGTTTTTCATTGCGTCGATCAGCGCAAGAAGTCCGTCACGGAATTCACCTTCCGGCTGATTCACAATGCGGGTGCGGTAGGAATTCAGACCTTCGCGGAGGATTCGCTTATAATTCGGCGCGGCGTGCGTCCATCCGCCGCCATGATTGCTGATATTGTAGAATTCGTGCAGAGCGGCGGCGGCTTCGGCGCTTTTCCGCTCAAGCTTTCCCCAGTCGATCTGATACGTCATCGCAAACTGGGGGGTGACGGCACAGTCGGAATGGAAAAACTTCGCATTGGACGGATACAGGCGTTCGCCCTCATCGTAGACTGCCGGTGCAAGATGCTCCAGATAGCGGGCGTTGGCGATGGCATGACGGTAGAAATAATCCTTCTCCGGTTCTTCGAACAGACCGGCGGCGTACGGTTCGCCGATGCTGTAGAATAATCTGGCAAGTTCGTTCATAGGGACAATTCCTTTCGTTGATTTCGGTCAAATATACTGTCTTTATTTTAAACAAACTTGCCGGAAATGTCAACCGTCAAACCGGATTTTGACACAAAAAAACTCCGGCAGTCGAAACAGCCGGAGTTCTGATCGGAGGAAAATTAACCTTCAATACCGTAGATCGGGTAGAGGTTCTTTTCAAGGTTCTTCTTGAGGGACTTTTCGATCTTCGCGTACTTGGAGGCGATGTTGCGGTCGTTGCTCTGGAGGCACTGTCTTACAAAGTACGGTACCTGCTGGAATGCCTTTTCCGCGAACTGGAAGGAGAAGTCGAAGTTACGTCCTGCCATGACGAGGTCAATCATTTCGGCGGTCGTCGGGTCGGAAGAGTACTTGCCCTTCAGTGCGGTGTCATAGTATGCGGGATATACGGTCTTGTAGCTTTCCGCGCAGAGTGCCTCGTAGACAATACCGATGAATTCGAGATTGTTGACTGCGGTGAGCGGAACGGTGAATACGGTAAACTTGTCGTCCGCGTTGGTCAGGTACTGTTCCTGCGCTTCGTCCCACTTCGGATAGGGGATGATGCAGTACGGGTCTTCCATATCGCGGAGAGCGTCAAATGCTGCCTTGAAGCGGATCGGAGCGAAGACGAGGGAGCCGTCTCTCATGCGGGTTTCTTCTTCGTAAATGGTCGGATAGTTGAAGAAGCAGTTCGTATCATAGTGCCATGCGCAGAGCTTTTCGACGATGGACACAGTCTTGTCGTTCATGAAGGTCATTTCGATGCCGGTGTCGCTGGTCTTGCAGACGGACTGACCGAATGCGGAAAACCATACGTCCGCTGCGTTCCAGACGGAATATGCGAAACCGTAGGTGTCGGTTGCTTCGCGGGTACCGTTCCCGTCAACGTCAACATACATCGGGGAGGTGATTTCGATTGCCTTGTCGAGAGTCCACTTGCCTTCCTTAACGAGAGTATAGATGTCGTCTGCCTTGTAGCCATAGTTTTCTACAAGTGTACCATTGAAGAAGAACGCGTGGGTGTAGAGCATGGAGGTGATGGCAAGGTCGGAACAGATCGCGTAGAGACGGTTGTTGATGGTTGCATTGTCGTTCGCGAGCTGGTTGTGCCACGGCTTTTCGAGATTGACGTGGGGAACTTCGAGCCAGTTGAGGACTGCCTGTGCGTTCAGCGCGTTGTACGCAAGGAAGTCGTACATGCCAACGATGTCATATTC
>JBGVOJ010000056.1:0-4623 GCA_045126415.1 Eubacteriales bacterium
TTCCTGAGGCGAAAATGCAAATGATTACATCAGTTATCAGTAGAAACGGCACAAGTAGAGAAAATGAGTTTTCTCGTGTTGAAGAATATATTTATATTTTACGTTTTGGAATGATGGGCGTAACGCGAACCAATGACAATATGTTATCAGAAGATGGCAAAGGAGTTATTAGTCGTGTATGGTTTAATTTCATGCGTACCAGTACTTTGCGTACAAAAACTAAAGGGCAGTTTTTTCCGATATTTATTGACCCAGAGAAAAAGAGAATAATATCTATAGGTGATGCACTTACAGCAATTGATAGTGCAGAGAGTGTTTTCGTACCAGAGGGACAAGTGGCAGTTTTTCCGGTACGCGATGATGGAGAAGATGCCACTTGGGGCGCAATACCAGAAACTACTAGAGATTTACTTACCGAAGGTTTTCTTAGGGTTGGTTCTTATGATGAGCGTACCCAAAGATGGAGTATTCAATACGTTAGACAAGGTGACCAGAGACGTATAAAAACTGGCGAAATTATTGTTGAAGGAACAGCAGAAGATGGTTCACTTATACTCTCTCCAGTTGATGCAACACAAAGAATTGTATTTCCTAAAACAGTATGGAACAGAAAATCTCACGATGCAACAGAACATGGGACACGCTTGTTAAAACCAATGTTTGTTAATATGCGCTTTTCTTACCCGAAATCCTTGTATGCAGTTCGAGATACCCTCAATTTTTTTGTTGCCACTAAGCCGAATGCCTTGATTATCGATTTTTTTTCTGGTTCAGGAACTACCCTCCATGCGGTCAATCTCCTCAATGCGGAGGACGGAGGAAACCGCCGCTGTATTATGGTTACCAACAATGAAATCAGTGCAGAAGAACGCAAAGATTTTGAATCACGTGGGATCAAACCGGAAGACCCTGAATGGGAAAACCGCGGTATTGCTCGTTATGTCACATGGCCGCGTACCGTATGCAGTATCGAAGGTCATGATGTAAACGGTAAGCCATTGAAGGGAAATTATATCGGCAGCGATATTCCCATGGCAGACGGTTTCAAGGCTAATGCAGCCTTCTTCAAATTGGGTTTCCTCGACAAAACAAAAGTATCACTCGGTATGCAGTTCAAAGAGCTCCTCTCTACTTTGTGGATGAAAGCCGGAGCGGTTGGCAGATGTCCCACGGTTGACACATTCGTTCCGGATATGCTCATTCTTCCGGAAAACAAAATGGCGATTCTCAACGACGAAAACTACTTCGGTGAATTCGCGGAACAGCTCACCCACCATCCGGAAATCGAGGTTGTGTATCTTGTCACCGACTATGAATCCAGTTTTTCTACCATGTCACAGGAACTGGAAGGAAAGCAGACATACCAGTTATACCGGGATTATCTGGACAACTTCAGAATCAACGCAGGGAGGAACAGCAGATGAGAGTAACTTTAATACCCTTTCAGAAAAAAGCTGTCGATAATCTGCGCGTAGATGTAGCCGACGCGCTGGACAACTACAGAAAAAGAGAAAAAACACAGGTCGTTTCCTTACAGGCCCCCACCGGTGCAGGAAAGACCATCATAGCTGCATCACTCATCGAAGATATTTTCTTCGGTTCTACCCTTGCGGATGGGACAACTTTTAACGAACAGCCGGAAGCGATTTTTGTCTGGCTTTCGGATTCACCGGAACTGAACGCGCAGTCCAGACAGAAAATTGAACTCAAGACCAGTAAGCTGCGTTTCGGACAGTGTGTAACCATCTCCGAAGAATCCTTTGACATGGATGTACTGGAAGACGGACACGTTTATTTCCTGAATACGCAGAAAATCAGCAGGAGTGGGAAGCTGACACAGCATTCGGATGACCGCCAGTACACAATCTGGGAAACACTTGACAATACGATTCAGCGCAAGTCAGACCGTCTGTATTTTATTATTGATGAAGCTCACCGCGGAGCCAAGAGCAAACGGGAAGCAGGTACTGATACCACTATCATGCAGCGTTTCATCAAGGGATACGAATATTTCGAAAACGGAAGCAAGCGCAGTATGCGTTCCATGCCGGTTATTCTCGGAATCAGCGCAACAGCAGCTCGCTTCAATACACTGGTCGGCAATATCTCCAATGTGAGTTTGCAGACGTATGTTATTTCATCAGAAGAAGTACGTGGTTCAGGGTTGCTCAAAGACCGTATTGTCATCACCTACCCCGATGACCCTGAAAAGAACAACGACATGGTTCTTCTGGAAGCAGCGGTAGCAGAGTGGCAAAAAAAGTGCATCCGCTGGTACCAGTACACTTCAGAGCAGCATTATGCGAATGTTGACCCTGTACTTGTAATACAGGTTCGACAAGGCAGCGGCGGTACTTTATCAGATACTGACTTGGATGATGTGCTTACGAAAATTGAAGAAAAAGTCGGAACTCCGTTCAAGACAGGTGAAGTTGTTCACTGCTTCGGAGAAGGAACGACAGTGGAAATCAATGGTCTGAATATTCCCCATGTGAAAGCCTCCGAGATTGCCGATGACCATAAAATCAAAGTAGTATTCTTCAAAGAAGCTCTCTCCACAGGTTGGGACTGTCCCAGAGCAGAAACCATGATGTCCTTTGCTGTGCGTAATGATACGACGTATATCGCACAGCTTCTCGGAAGAATGGTACGTACACCGTTGCAAATGCGTGTAAGCCGTGATGAGTTTCTGAATGATGTAAAGTTGTATCTTCCGCATTTCAACAGAGATACTGTCAAGACAGTTGTAGATGAACTGCAGTCAAACGAGGGCGGTGATATTCCGACAGAGATTAACGGAGAGTCTCTGGAAGAACCGACTCATGTTATATGGTCAATTCATCCTCTGAAACGTACACATTCAGTTGAACCTTTATCCGGTCAGACAAGCATGGTGGATAATGTTCTGCCCGAAACTCCCGAGGATTCATCGAAAGGGGGCAGAGTACCCGTTGCTTCCGTGGATGTACCAATGGATAATCCCACGTCGAATATTACTGACAATACTGTTCCGGAAATAGTTCCGGGAGTAAGTGAGGATGTTCCGATTGGTTCAGGAAACAAACAGGTAGCAGAGGTTTTTTCTGAGGAAGAAATCCCGAAAGGCACACAGTTGAAATTTGCAGCGGAGATCAATCGTATGGAAATTATCGACCACATCAACAGACAGGGTTATCTGACCTACTTGGTACGTCAGGACAGAATCAACGATTATCTGAAATCACTGCTTGACCTTGCCACACTTCTGACTCACAGCCTCATCTATCAGGGGGCACGTGATGAAGTACTCGATGATGTTGTCGGCTTGATTCGTTCTTACATCGATGAACTTCACCGTACAGGAAAATATGAGGAATTGGCTGAACAGGTATTGCAGTTCAAACTTTCCGTACAGGTATTCGACCCCTTTGGACAAGCATTGCAGGATAATTATTCGAACAACTACACCTTGATATCGGAAAGCGACCTCGACCGACAGCTACGAAATGCAGATGCCAAGCTTGGCAGATATGGCTTCGCCAATAACTATGGTACACTATACTTTGATGAAGAGAATCCTAATTCTTACAAGATTGACTGCATTCTTTTCGCAGCAGATGAAGAGTGCAGAACAACTCTCGGAAAATATGCAAAAAATAAGCTGAGAGAATTTTCATCAAAATACCGTATAGCTGTTGCCAATAAGTCAGAAGCGTGCAAGAAGAAATACCATGATATTATGGCGGACAGTTCTGTTATCAGTGAACAGCTCTTTTCAATCCCTGAAAATATCAGTGTAAGAGAAGACCCTGATGGTATTGAATTCGAAAATCACCTTCTTGTTTCACCGGAAACAGGTGTAGCGAAAATCAAGTTCAGCAGTAGTTGGGAATCTGCACTGATTGAGGAAGAAGCTCGGAGCAACGATTTTGTTTGCTGGGTGCGTAATCCCGCTAAAGCAGCATGGGCTTTCTGTTTGCCCTATGATGTCGGTGTTGAAAAGAAATCCTTCTATCCTGATTTCCTTATCGTTCGCAGCGATCCGGAAGTTGATTACGTAGTCGATATTCTGGAACCTCATGGTGATCAGTACGCAGACAATCTGCCCAAGGCAAAAGCATTGGCGGATTATGCCAGAAAAGAAGTGCGGATTGGAAGAATTCAGTTGATTCGCAAAAAGACAGATGCTGGAGGGAAGAGTCGTGTTTGCAGACTGGAACTAACACACATGACAGTACCTGATAAAGTATTGCGAGCGGTTTCTAATGATGAACTCAATCATATTTTTGAGACCGACGGATTCTATTCTTAAAAAACTTTACGACAGATGAAAAATCTGTGGAAAGTATGAAAGATAAGATTCAACAAAATTGGACAGGTGTGTGAAGCCTGTCCTTTTTAATGTGGTATATTTTGGAACTTGTGTGAGGGGCGATACTGGAGTGTGTAGCAGAAGCGGATACGATTGGGAATTTACGGTGATATTATCGATTCGTCTGCATTCCATTTTTTATTCGGACTGAATAATATAACCCTCAACACAGAACTTCTGATATTGATTTTTTATAAGTGACAATTTTGCATGTCTCTTAGTATTCAAAGAAAGACAGTCATTTTTGTCACGCCAACGATATTACTGTCCAA
>JBGVOJ010000057.1:0-1002 GCA_045126415.1 Eubacteriales bacterium
TACCGCTCGCAGATCACAGAAAACAGGGACAGTTCCACTTTATCGAGGGTGAATGACAGGAATTTTTTCGTTCCGGCGGCTTCGATGTAACGGAGCGCGCAAAGTACCGGATACGTGATCCGGATGAAAATCTTTGCGGACGGGTCTTCGATGAACGCCGGATCGTTTTCCACCAGCGTCCGGCATTTTTTGCAGAGGATGCGGCCGTTCATGACGTCAAGGCTGTACTCCGTTTCCTCGTCACAGCCGCAGACACCGCACCCATACAGGTCGGGCATGAAACCTCCCTGTACTGCCGCGCGGAATTCGAACGCGCCTTTGATCTGTTCCAGCGGAATCTTATCGAGATTCGCGATGGCGTACAACGTGTTGAGCGTCAGGGACAGCAGTTCCGGATCTTCGACATTCTCAAGTGCGAAATCGCTCGCTACGTCGCAGACATAATTCGCAAGAGCGAGCTTTTCCACGTCGTAGCGGATGTTCATGAAGCATTCGATAAAAAAAGTGTCGCGGATATACCAGAAGTTTCCTCTTTTGTGGAGCTGGAAGGTACTGTAGGAGAACAGCTGTGCCGACGCCGCGTGGCGGTTGCGCATACTGCTGACACCCTTTCCGGTGATAGTGATGCGTCCATATTTCGCGGTCAGCAGCGTGATGACTTTGTCCGATTCGCCGGTCGTGACCTCGCGGATCACCAGACCGTCGACTTCAAGATCTTCGGTCTGCGCCATATCAGGTGAGGTCTTCCGGCTTGAAGCCGAAGTTGTTCAGGCTGAACGTATCGTCGCGCCACTTTTCCTTGACCTTGACCCACAGATTGAGGTAGACCTTCATTCCGAAGAAGTTTTCCATGTCTTCACGGGCATAGGAACCGATCCTCTTGAGGGTTTCGCCGTTCTTGCCGACGATGATGCCCTTGTGGGACTGCTTTTCGCAGTAGATTTCCGCGCGGATGCGGATCATGCGATCGTCTTCCGTAAATTCTTCGATGACAACGGCGGT
>JBGVOJ010000058.1:0-1232 GCA_045126415.1 Eubacteriales bacterium
CACATACAGCGAATTTTGTCAATCACAGACGACTATATTTTTCTGAAAACTTCATTTTACCGGAGTACATAAAGATGATAAAAAACAATCTTCCACCGACCGATCTGCGCCTGTCGGACTTTTTCTACAACCTTCCCGAAGAACGCATCGCCCAGACTCCCGTCGAACCCCGCGATTCCTCCCGCCTGATGGTGGTGCACCGCGCCGACGGTTCTCTCGAACATAAAATTTTCCGCGATATCCTCGATTACATCCGTCCGAATGACACCCTCGTTGTCAACGACACTCGCGTGATTCCCGCGCGTATCATCGGTCACCGGAAGCTCCGCTTTGACGAAGGTCTCGGTCATACCGTCCCCACGGAATCGACCGCACCGGTGGAATTGCTCCTGCTCCGTCAGCACGAACAGGACGTTTGGGAAACCCTCGCCGGTCCCGGCAAACGTGCGAAGCCCGGCGACGTCATCGAATTCGGCGACGGCGTGATGGAAGCGGAAATTCTGTCGGTCATCGAAGGCGGCTGCCGTATGGTGCGCTTCACGGTGAAGAAGGACGCGGACAGCATTTTTGCCGCGCTCGATCTGCTCGGAACGATGCCTCTGCCGCCGTACATCACGGAAAAGCTCGACAATCCGGAACGGTACCAGACCGTGTATTCCCGTCATCAGGGATCCGCTGCGGCACCGACCGCCGGTCTGCACTTCACGCCCGAACTGATGGACAAAATCCGCGAAAAGGGCTGTGAAATCGTGCCGGTTCTCCTGCACGTAGGTCTTGGAACCTTCCGTCCGGTGAAGGAGGATAAAATCGCCGACCATGAAATGCACGCGGAATACATCCGTGTGACGGAGGAAGCGGCGGAAACGATCAACCGCCGGCGTGCGGCTGGCGGACGCGTCATCGCAGTCGGAACGACGTCCTGCCGGGTACTGGAATCCGCGTCGGACGAAAACGGTATCCTGCACGCGGTCGATACGGATACGGGGATCTTCATTTATCCCGGCTACCGCTTCAAGATGGTCGACGCGCTCATCACGAATTTCCATCTGCCAGAAAGCACGCTGCTGATGCTGGTGTCCGCGCTGTCGAGCCGGGAGCTGATGATGAAGGCGTACGAAACGGCGGTGGAGGAGAAGTACCGGTTCTTCTCCTTCGGCGATGCGATGTTTATTGAGTGAAAATAAGAGGAAACAGAGATGAGATATCAGTGGACGGACTATTCTCCTGAATAT
>JBGVOJ010000059.1:0-1463 GCA_045126415.1 Eubacteriales bacterium
CTTCTACACCGTGAACGCGACGGGAGTACGCATGGTGGCGCAGGCGGTCGCGGACTTCCTTTCCGGCGGCGAACTGCCGCTTCCTTTCATGCCGGAAGCGATGCGGCGTGTGATCGAGCTGACCCCGTTCGGGGTCATGCAGAACCTGCCGTTCCGCATTTACAGCGGCAACATTTCCGGGGACGAAATGTGGTTTCTCACGGGAATGCAGCTGATGTGGGTCGTCGTTCTGATTCTCGGTGGATGGCTGTGGATGCGCGCGGCGCTGAAAAAAGTTGTGGTACAGGGAGGATGATGCGATGAAACTGTATTTCCGTTACTTTATGATTCAGCTGAAAAGCCAGATGCAGTACAAGGTGTCGTTTTTCTTCACGCTGATGGGACAGCTCATCACGTCTTTCTCGGCATTTCTGGGGATTTTCTTCCTGATGCGGCGGTTCCACGCGGTCGAAGGCTTCACGATGAACGAAGTAATGCTCTGTTTTGCGGCGGTGCTGATGGCGTTTTCGATTGCGGAATGCTTCGCACGCGGGTTCGACCGTTTCGCGCCGATGCTCGGCAACGGAGAATTCGACCGGATCATGGTACGTCCGCGCAGCGTGATCCTGCAGGTGCTGGGGTCGAAGATCGAGTTCACCCGTCTCGGACGGTTCACGCAGGCGGTGGTAATGTTCTGCGTCATCATCCCGACGTGCGGCGTGACGTGGACGGCGGACAAGATTCTGACGCTTGTGCTGATGATTCTCGGTGCGGCGGTGGTGTTCACGGGACTGTTCATCATTTACGCGTCGGTCTGCTTCTTCACGACGGAGGGGCTGGAGTTTATGAACATTTTCACGGACGGCGGCCGCCAGTTCGGAGCATATCCGCTCGCTATCTACGGCGAAGGCATCCTGCGGTTCTGCACGTTCGTGGTTCCGCTGGCACTGTGCCAGTATTATCCTCTGCTGTATCTGACAGGACGTGTGGATGTGTTCGGTTATGCCCTGCTTCCGCTGTTGTCGGGGGTGTTCCTGATTCCCTGTCTGCTGCTGTGGCGGCTGGGGATCCGGCATTACAAGTCGACGGGGTCATGAGTGCAGGGCGTTAGGAAAGGGGAAACGGTCGCTTTTTGAAAAAAGCTCCGCAAAAACTTTCAATCTGTGTAGCCGGATTGTGTAGTTGATATGATATAGAGGGGAAAAAGAAGGAATTTTCGGTAGAGTACGGCTGAAATTCGTTAGACCTATAGCCATATAGTCATAAAAATCACGAGGAATAGTGGAGCGACTTCTCAAAACTCCGTTTTGTTCAGCACAGTCCCCTTCCGTATCCGTGATACAGTACGCCACTATAGAATTCAGCTACGGTAAGGAAAACACCGCATGGCTTGGCTGCCGCCGTCCAAGCTTTGCGCTTGTGCAAAAGATAAGTCAGCCGGTACAACTATCGCAAAACTCGGACGGCGGCACCCAACCCGACCG
>JBGVOJ010000060.1:0-4259 GCA_045126415.1 Eubacteriales bacterium
CAGCGGAAACGAGCGGATCACGGTAAGGTGCAGACGTGTGGAGATGCCGGTGTGACTGCGGCGTGTCACACACATAAGAACACCGTTATTTTAAACCCACGCTTACAATAAATATGCCGAAAGCAGAGAATGCATGGAGGATTTGCTCGCTCATGTACTCTCTGCTTTTTCTTTTTGCTGTGGTTTATTCGGGAGTAACCTCGAAAAAGTTTTATGCCACTGTATTCAGTTCCGTTGTTAGTACGACCTTTATAATATGATGAATAAGCTTTTTTAACCAAAGGAGTATCCTGAATCAATGGTATATTCCCCAACTGTCCTCTGCTATAGGTTGTTACGTTTTTGTTAACTGTTGCGGCCTGCTCTTGCAATTCGATGGCAATTATGTGATGATAAAGTCGGCAATTGAAAAATTATCCTTATATGAGAGGAGAGTTCAGAGTGAATTATATTCCAACGGCAGCGGCAGAGACCGGAAGCTATCTGTGTACATGGGACCGTCAGGCATTCGTTGCGGGGAAGTACGGTATTCAGGGTGCCGCCGGTCAGCGCGATGCATTGACGCCGGAGTATCTGTTCGGAGATGAACAGGACTATCACTGGCTGTCCCGGGAATTCCGGAGCGGACTGTATTTTCTGCTTGACGACGGCTGGGATACTCCGCCGCACACCGTAAACAACAGCCCCGTTCGTCCGTTCGGGGAGGTCGATCCGGATCCCGTAAGGTTCGGATCGCTGGGCGAGACACCCGAAGAACGTCTTCGTGCGCTGAACCGGCTGGCGCAGGAGTGGGGCTATATCGGCCTTGGCCTGTGGATTTCGCCGCAGATGTACATGGAAGACCGCCGGATGGGCGCAGAGGAGGCACGCGATTACTGGAAGGAACGTGCCATCCGGTGTCAGCAGGCGGGCGTGCGGTACTGGAAAGTGGACTGGGGCGCACATGACCATGAGGTGGACTACCGCCGTATGCTCACGGAAGTTGTGAGGGAGTATGCGCCGGACATCGCCGTGGAACACACCTATGTCCAGATGCCGCTGACCGATCTGGTCAATCAAGCGGATCGCCAAAGGGAATCCCGTGAGGTGTTTGCCTTCAGCGATTTCTTCCGGACCTATGACGTAATGTGGCCGTTTGCCGACAGTACAACGCTTGCCCGGATTCATGAGCTGCTTTCCGATCCGCTGCCCTTTGAGCTGGGTGCGAAAGGGATGCTGAGTACCGAGGAACAGCAGTTTATCGCGGCAGGGCTGGGCTGTGCCATCGGCATCATGAATCCGGCGGTGGAGACCCGTGCGGTGCTTCGCTGGCAGCGTCTTGCTCCTCCGTTCAGCGCATCGGAGTCAAATTATGTATTCTCTGAGGAAATGCTGACCGACAGTTATGATTATCCGAAAAATCCTGTCCGTTGGGTTCCCGTCGGCGGCAGAATGATCCGGGAAACCGCACCGGCGGTTATGGCACGCGGGTGTGCTCTGCCGACGGTGGATCCTGTCGGGAAGGAAAAGCCCTATGTCCTCGCTTCCCGCAATCCGCACACGGGTGCGTATGCGATCGCATCCATCCGCCGCAATATTGTCCCCAATCCGATGACGGTCGTTCCTGCCGATGTGTCATGGGAACTGGAGGACATGGATGCCTTTGTCGGAGTGTTCGGATATTTTGAAAGTCTGACATTGGTTTATCCGCAGGAAATTCCTGCCGGATGCCGCATTTTCGCTCAGAATCTGATGGATGACGAGGCGCAGGATATCACCGGGCAGGTTCAGACAGAGGGCTGCCGGCTGACGATCCCCGGCCGTACGATTATGCAGACCGGCGTGTGCAACTATGCCTGCCGTGATATGAGAGGACAGAAAATGTCCGATCCCATGCTGCTGATCCGGATGGAACAGCCGTGAACTTGTGCGGGAGCACTTGTCGGTTTTTCGTCAAAAACGAATGAAATCCCTGTTTCTGCTGAATCGTTCGGGGATTGATATGCTCTCTGTCAAGTAGGCAGACAAAAAACAAAAGAAATACGATCCGACTCCCCTTGCTAAATTGCAAGGGGAGTTTTTCTGTCACGCAGCAGAGGCTGCAAAAAATTCGCACGGAGTCAAACAATTCAGGCGTTTTTGATACCGGCGAGTATTGTAATAGAGTATGTAATCGTCAATTGCTGTAGCAAGCATATCTCTGGCGGTAAACTTCCTGAGGCAATACATCTCGGATTTCAGAATCCCCCACCACCCTTCCATTGGAGCATTGTCCGGGCATCTGTCAAAAAAACACGATGTAATGAAAATACAAAATGTGGTCACGGTTTCTTTTCTGTCAGGGGGTACAATAATAACTGTATCACTGTTATGGAGGAAACGAATATGAACAAAACTTACGGTTACATCCGTGTGAGTACGCGGGAGCAGAACGAAGAACGGCAGATTATCGCCATGCGGGAATTCGGAGTTGAAGAGCATTGTATGGTGATCGATAAGCAGTCCGGGAAAGATTTCAACCGTCCGGGGTACAGGTGTTTGATAAAAAAATTAAAGCCGGAGGATACTCTTGTAATCAAGAGCATCGACCGGCTCGGACGGAATTACGATGAAATTCTGGAACAGTGGCGTTATATCACAAAAGAAAAACAGGCGCATATCGTGGTTCTTGATATGCCCCTTCTGGATACCCGCAACGGACGTGACCTGACCGGCACACTCATCGCCGATATCGTCTTACAGCTGCTGTCCTACGTTGCACAGACCGAACGTGAATTTATCAGGCAGCGTCAGCGGGAAGGCATCGAAGCCGCAAGAGCGAAAGGTGTTCATCTTGGGAGACACGCAATCGAACGACCGGACAATTACGAAGATGTCAAATCCGCATGGAAAAACGGGGAATTGTCCCTGAGACGGGCGGCAGAACAACTGGGCGTTTCTCATTCTACCTTCCAGCGATGGGTACAAAGTGAACAGGTACAGACAGTGGAAACGATGTGAATATATGGAAACTGACCGAATGTAACAAAAAGTAGGAATTTTGTTCCAGAAAAAGATTGACAAAAAAGAATAGCAGTGATATAATCAAGTATGTATTAGAATAACAAATCGGATGGATTTTTGTGGTTGCAGTCAATGATTTTTTCATGTACCAGAAAGCCTACCTTTTGTTCCACGTCGGGCAGAGGGTACAAAACAAAACCACATAAGATAAAGCCAAAAGAAACCCAAAAGACTAATTCCGTAAAACAAGAAGAGAGGATGCTTGAATGAAGAAAGGTATAAAATTCAGGACATTTGCGGGGATTCTGGCATGGATCATTGCCATGGGCACGTTCCCGCCTGCGGTATCCGGTGCGGAAGAGATAGAAACAGAGCCAACAAGCGAAATAGAAGAAATATATGAAGAAGCTGAACCTGTGGAAGCAGAGTTCTTCTGGGATGAGCCTGTAGAAACTGAACCGGAAGAAACTGAGTCTGAGGTGATCGAACCGGAAGAAACCGAGTCCGAGGAGATCGAACCGGAAGAAACCGAGTCTGAGGTGATCGAGCCGGAAGAAACCGAGTCTGAGGTGATCGAACCGGAAGAAACTGAGTCTGAGGTGATCGAGCTGGAAGAAACTGAGTCCGAGGAGATCGAGCCGGAAGAAACCGGGTCCGAGGAGATCGAGCCGGAGGAAGAGACGCAGCCGGAGGTGATTCCGGAGGTTACGCTGTATGAACAGCTGCTCCTGAGTGAAACGCTGACGGCGATGTACGAACTTCTGACGGCGGAAGAAAACGCGGAAATACTGGTTCTGCTGACGGAAGAAGAGATCACAGAGCTTATCGCAAAGGCGGACGACCTGTACAATACGGTGTTCGCCATCGACCCGATGAACGCGGAACTCGCGCTGTCGGCGGAGATCATCAGTGTGTTGAACAGGCTTCCGAACGCTCCTGTTGCTGTGACGGAAGAAATTCCCGTGAAAATCGTGAACGTGCAGGAAAAGATGGCGGAATTCGCGACGGCGGTCGCGCTGTTCCCGAACGAGGCGGACTTTATTCTTTATGATGAAGAAAACGACGCCGAAATCTTCGACGAAGAAGCGTATTACGCGGCATACGCGGCGTTCTACGAAGAAAATCCGGACATCTGGATGACCACGGACGCGCTGTTCGCGGAAGCGGAAGCGGCGTACGCGGAAGAGAATCCCGACGGGGACATCGACGCGTGGATGCAGGACAACGGCTTCTGGGAAGCGGCGGAGAAATTCTACTGGGTCGTACCGACGCCGGAC
>JBGVOJ010000061.1:0-1996 GCA_045126415.1 Eubacteriales bacterium
CGAATAAGCAAAAAGCGTAAGGTTTCAAATGCCTTACGCTTTTCTGTCATTGAATTTCGAGTTCCCAGATTTCGTCGTCCGATGATGGCAAAGTCACGGTACACGTACCGTCCATACAGCCGAGCCGCAGGAGTTCTGCACGGGTATCCGTTTCGTTCGTCCGGCGGAAAACGACCATACATCCGGCGGGAAGTCCGTCCATCCGGAATGTCAGGTCGTCGTCTCCTGCACCGTAAACGGCGATCATGGCACCTTTTTCCGCCGCACAGACGAAATATCCCGCCGTATCGCTGTCGCTGAACACCTCGTTCCTCATCCGGTACAGCTCGTTGTACCCCCGGAACGCGTAAAACGGCTTGCGCGGACGGAGTTTTCCGTTGTTGTGTACGCCGATCGCCATGTCTTCGACTTCAAAAATACCGCACCATTCCTTGACCACGTCTGCTTCGAAATACGCCGCCGCGTCCGTGGGAGAGTGCTGCATTTCGATCAGCGACGCCGCGCAGAACGCCGCACCGTGCATGGCGACGAGCTTCCGGTAGGACGGCGGCTGATTCCGCCAGTTCTCCATGTAATTCCATTCGTCAAGCAGCATTTCCGCGTCCGTGTAGCCGCAGTCGTCCATGAGTGCGCGGAACTGCTCCGCACGGGTACGCAGAGCGGTGGGATCGGCGGTATACAGATGCCACGAGAAAAAATCCAGCGGAACGCCGCGCTTCTGCATTTCCCGCAGGAACCGTTCGCCCCACGCGAAATTTCCGGCAAGCGCAGGGCCGCCGATCTTCTGATCGGGGAAACAGGATTTCAGATGCTTCGCCGCGACTTCGAAAAAGTCGAAAAATTCCTCATTTGTACCGCCCCAGCAGGAAATGCCGTTGTCCGGCTCGTTCCAGATTTCCCAGTAGGGGAAAGCTTCCGCGCCGAACTTTTCCGTATAATGCCGGATGATGTGTTCGCACACCCGTGCCCACTTCGCAGAATCCTTCGGAGGATATACATGCCGTTTCACCGGTGCGTGTTCGATGGATTCCCCGAGACGGTAGATGACCTTCGTCCCCGCGTTCCGGATCGCGTCGATGTAGCAGTCGGTCAGCGCAAAATTGTAGGACGCGGGATCATTCTCATCCGCGGCGAAATCCGGAAAAATACAGTGGATGTCCACGAATTCCCCGCTTCCGTACGGGTATTCCACGTCGTGCAGCCGGGAAAACGGCAGACCGGCTTCCCGGAACAGCTCCGTCGCGTCGTAGGTGAACACCTTTGTCTTCGGCCCGCTGTTGACGCCGTGTACGGGCTTCATCTTCCTGACAATGTTCGAAAAATCAATTCGGATGTTTGCCATAAGTACCTCCTCCGGCAGAATCGTTCGTTTTTCTTCATTATAGCGAAAACATGCTGGGAATGCAAGAGGGACTTGCCAAATCGACCGATCTGTTATATAATGAAGCTAACGGAAAACGAACGTCAAACCAACGAAAGGAAAAATACTATGGCAAAACGACAGATTGTCAACATCGTCAACTTCATCCGCGCGGTGGAGCCGCGCAGTCCGATGGATCTCATGACTCCCGTGAAGGAGCAGATCCGCCTCATGACGGAGTACAACCTCCGCGGCACATTCCTCCTGCAGTACGACGCGCTGATCCTGCCGGAGTACACCGACCTTCTGAAATCCCTCGATCCCGCGCAGTTCGAACTCGGCGTGTGGTTCGAGACCGTGCAGCCGCAGGTGGAAGCGGTCGGACTGCCGTGGCGCGGACGGTTCCCGTGGGACTGGCACGCACACTGCGGCTTCTCCGTCGGCTATACCAAAGAGGAAAGGGAAAAGCTCGTCGACATCCTCTACGAAAAATTCAAGGAAATCTTCGGGTACTACCCCCGCGTGTTTGGCTCGTGGTTCTTTGATTCCCACACCATCCGCTACATTTCCGACAAATACGGCCTTGACGCCATCTGCAACTGTAAGGAACAGTACGGCACCGACGGCTACACCCTC
>JBGVOJ010000062.1:0-4669 GCA_045126415.1 Eubacteriales bacterium
GCCTGCTTCATAGCGCGGCGGAAAGCAACGCGGCGTTCGAGCTGAGAAGCGATGTTTTCAGCTACGAGCTGAGCGCACATATCAACGGGCTTAACTTCGAGAACATTTACTGCAACGTCGGTACCGGCGATTGCTTCGATACCAGCCTTGAGCTTTTCGATTTCAGCGCCGTTGCGGCCGATTACCTGACCGGGCTTAGCGCAGTGGATGAACACGCGAACCTTACCGGTGTTGTCGCGTTCGATTTCTACCTTGGGAACGCCTGCAAGAAGGAGAGTGCTCTTAACGTACTCTCTGATCTTATAGTCCTGAACGAGGACGTCGCCGAACTTCTTATCGGGAGCGTACCATCTGGAATCCCAGTTCTTGATGACACCTACACGAAGGCCGTGCGGATTAACTTTCTGTCCCATTTATCGACTGCCTCCTCATTCTCTTTCAGCCACAGCGATGGTGATGTGGCTGGTTCTCTTCATAATTCTGTCAGCGGAACCCTTACCTCTGGGCATGATTCTCTTGAGGGTCATGCCGGGGCATACGAAGCATTCGGACACATAGAGCTTTTCGGGATCCATGCTGAAGTTGTTTTCAGCGTCTGCAGCAACCTTGGTGAGGAGCTTCAGAATGTGTTCGCTTGCAGCCTTGGGGGTGTTCTTAACGATACCAATCGCAACTCCGAGGTCCTTGCCTCTGATGAGGTCGAGGACGATCTTAACCTTACGAGGGGAGATGCGGATGTGCTTCTGAGTAGATCTTGTTTCCATCTTTTATATTCTCCCTCTCTGATTATTTACCGTTGTTGGAAGTCTTGCTGCCTGCGTGACCCTTGAAGGTACGGGTAGGAGCAAATTCGCCGAACTTATGGCCAACCATATCTTCGGTAACGTATACCGGGATGTGCTTTCTGCCATCGTGAACAGCAACCGTGTGACCTACGAATTCAGGGTAGATCGTAGAGGCTCTGGACCATGTCTTAAGAACCTTCTTATCGCCTTTTTCGTTCATTTCGCAGACTCTTGCATAGAGCTTTTCTTCAATGAACGGTGCTTTCTTAGAACTTCTGCTCATGTTTTAGTGCCTCCTTCCTTACTTGCTGTTTCTACGCTTTACGATCATCTTATCGGTGCGAGCCTTCTTGTTTCTGGTCTTAAGACCGAGAGCGGGCTTACCCCAGGGAGTAACCGGGCCGGGACGACCGATCGGAGAACGGCCTTCACCACCACCGTGCGGGTGGTCGCAGGGGTTCATGACGGAACCGCGTACGGTCGGGCGGATACCCATGTGACGGGTCTTACCGGCCTTACCGATCTTAACGGTATCATGTTCAATGTTACCGAGCTGACCGATGGTCGCCTTACAGTCGGAACGAACGTATCTCATTTCGCCGGAGGGGAGACGAACCATGGTGAGGTCGCCTTCACGGCCCATCAGCTGAGCCTGAGCACCTGCGGAACGAACGAGCTGACCGCCGTTGCCGGGATAGAGTTCGATGTTGTGGATGAAAGTACCAACCGGGATGTTTGCGAGGGGGAGGGTGTTGCCGGGAACGATGTCCGCGTCAGCGCCGGAGTACAGAACTGCGCCGTCGGTTACGCCGACAGGAGCGAGGATGTAGCTCTTCTTGCCTGCTTCGTCCTGAAGGAGGGCGATGTAAGCGGTACGGTTCGGGTCGTATTCAACGCCGATAACGGTCTGAGCTGCAGTGTTCTGTCTCTTGAAGTCGATGATACGGTACTTCTGACGGTTTCCGCCGCCCTTGTGGCGAACGGTGATACGGCCATAGGAGTTACGGCCGGAATTCTTCTTCTTGGTAGCGAGAAGGCTCTTTTCGGGAGTGAACTTGGTGATTTCCTCGAAAGAAGGAACAGACATATGTCTTCTCGCCGGGGTAGTCGGCTTATATTTGATAGTAGGCATTTGCTCTTTCCTCCTCGATTAGTTCATACCTTCGAAGAACTCAATGGTCTTGGAGTCTTCAGTAAGGGTTACGATAGCCTTTTTCCAGGAAGAGGTCTTACCTTCAAGGTAACGCATTCTCTTCGGCTTAGCCTTCATGTTGATGGTGTTGACAGCAGCAACCTTGGTGCCTTCGAACATAGCTTCAACAGCCTTTGCGATTTCGGGCTTGGTAGCATCCTTCGCAACTTCGAACGCGTACTTACGGTCAGCGATCATATCCATGGAACGTTCGGTAATGAGAGGTCTTCTGATGATATCCTGAACGAATTTCATTATGCATATACCTCCTCGATCTTTTCAACTGCAGCCTTAGCCACGATGAAGGAATCACAGTTAAGAATGTCGTAAACATTCAGGGTGTTGTAAAGGGATACCTTTACGCCGGGGATGTTAGCGAAGCTGCCCAGTACCTTTTCGTCCTTTTCGGGAAGAACTACGAGCACCTTCTTTGCAGCACCTACTGCTGCGAGCATCTTGACCATGGTCTTGGTCTTGTATTCCGCGGTAGTGATAGCGTCAACAACGATCATTTCGTTGTTAGCGACCTTAGCGGAGAGTGCGCTGATCATAGCGAGCTTGCGAACCTTCTTGTTCATCTTGCTCTTGTAGAGGCGCGGCTTCGGACCGAGAGCGATACCGCCGTGAGTCCACTGAGGAGAACGGGTGGAACCCTGTCTTGCACGACCGGTACCCTTCTGTCTCCACGGCTTCTTACCGCCGCCGGAAACTTCGGTACGGGTGAGGGTGGACTGAGTACCCTGTCTCTGATTGCCGAGGTAGCTCTTTACTGCCATGTGGAGGACAGCACCGTTTACGTCGGCTGCGAAGATCGCGTCGGAAAGATTCATGGTACCAACGGATTCGCCTGCCATATTTACAACTTTAATTTCGGCCATTTTTTCTTCCTCCTTCCGACTTATGCTTTAACGCTGTCGCGGATGAATACGATGCCACCCTTCGCACCGGGAACTGCGCCCTTAACTGCGATGATGTTCTTTTCGGTATCAACCTTAACAACTTCGAGATTTAATACTGTAACCTGTTCGTTACCGTACTGACCAGCCATCTTCTTGTTCTTGTAGATCTTGGACGGGGTGGAGTTCGCGCCGAGAGAACCGCCCTGGCGATGAACAGGACCGCCGCCGTGAGTCATTCTCTTGATCTTGAAGTTCCATCTCTTTACTACGCCGGAGTAACCGTGACCCTTGGTGAGGCCAGTGATGTCGACCTTGTCGCCGGAAGCGAAGGTATCGGCTGCGATTACGTCGCCGACATTGAGAGCAGAGATGTCTTCGAGACGGAATTCCTTGAGGTGACGCTTAACAGAAACGCCAGCCTTCTTGAAGTGACCAGCCGCAGGCTTGTTTACGAGCTTTTCACGGATGTCGCCGAACGCGAGCTGAACTGCGTTGTAGCCATCAGTTTCAGTGGTCTTCTTCTGGGTAATCGGGCAGGGACCAGCTTCGATTACAGTTACCGGAACAACGGTGCCGTCTTCAAGGAAGATCTGCGTCATTCCGAGCTTCTTTCCGATGATGCCTTTTTTCATCGAATCCTCCAAAATTAATGATAGGTTATTGGTTGACGGCGTGGGTTAATATCAGGGGCCAGCCTGAAGCCGTCAACATGACCCGACCGCCATCAAGCTCACGGGATTGTACCGGAGAGTACTCACCGTGCTCGCTCTGAACGGTATTCGGTTTTTGGCTTTTTGGTGTGGGTTTTGGGTTGGTTAAGAATTAGAGCTTAACGTCGATGTCAACGCCTGCAGGAAGTTCAACGCTCATGAGAGCTTCAACAACCTTCTGGGACGGCTTGTGGATTTCGATGAGTCTCTTGTGAGTTCTCTGTTCGAACTGTTCACGGCTGTCCTTGTACTTGTGTACTGCACGAAGGATGGTGATGATTTCCTTTTCAGTCGGAAGCGGAATCGGACCGGAAACTTCCGCGCCGTTTCTCTTCGCGATGTCTACGATCTTTGCAGCCGCCTGGTCCGCAAGAGTGTGTTCGTAGCTTCTGAGCTTAACTCTGATCTTTTCCTGTACTGCCATTTTGTGTGCCTCCTTAAAAGCTGTAGTAGTTAGTGTGAGGCGCCAAACACGCTTCCGGGTGTGTCATCATTCCCCCGAATTTTTCCGGATTCAAACCACACGTGCCGAGTAACGTAAGCACAAGGTTCGAAGCCGGGGACAAGAAAACAATGCCATTCCGAAGTGCGCATCCTGGTTCGCCCGATTTACTCGGACATACTCCACGGAAATTCCCCACAGCGTCCGGCAATTTGACGCCATGGCAACCTCCCGCTTCATCGCACATCAAGTGACCTTATTTTAACATATATTTCTCCAAAAATCAAGTCTTTTTACATCCCATTTTACTTGTGTTGAGTAGAAGATTTACAGAAATCAGAGATAGTTTTTGTTCAATATCACCAATGCAGAGAGTGCTAAAGTAGAGTTCGGGGGATACGGTCGCTTTTTGAAAAAAGCTCCGCAAAAACTTTCAGTCTGTGTAGCCGGTTCGTGGGGCTGATATGATTTAGAAGGGGAAAAAGGAGGAATTGTAAGTAGAGTACGGCTTAAATTTGTTAGACTTATAGCCATATAGTCATAAAAATCATCAGAAGTAGTGGAGACGGAAATCAGGGCATTCGCTCCCTGATTTCCCGCGCCGGTTTCAGATACGATGATATCGTGCGTTACTATTGAAT
>JBGVOJ010000063.1:0-3014 GCA_045126415.1 Eubacteriales bacterium
ATTACTATTTAAGAGCTTTTGTAAATTCAAAAGAATTTTCGGAGTCTTTCTTAGTACATTGTTGTTCAATTTTCAATGAGCGATTTTCTTTTGCTCGCCGCCGCTCTCGTCGGCAGCCTGTTTATTATATCACATCCGCTCGCCTTTGTCAAGAGGTTTTTCAAAACTTTTTTAAGTTTTTTTCGATCTCTTTTTTTGAGGTTCGCTTCCGCGATCGTCGTCTCTTTCGTGACGACTTTGTTATTATATCACATCCGGTTTCGTTTGTCAAGAGGTTTTTCAAACTTTTTTTTGAAGTTTTTTTCAAACCCGCTTGCCGGTGCCTTCTGTGACGCCGTCTCGTTGACAGCCCCGTTATTATATCACTTCCTCCCCCCACTTGTCAAGCCTTTTTTTAAAAAATTTTCGACTTTTTTCGGATTTTCGTTTTCTTTCTGAAATTCCCGCATTTCATTATATTTTCCGCCGCATCCGCGCATACTATCCCCATGACAACCATCATCATCCGCACCATAATCCTCTATTTCACCCTGATCGTCTCCATGCGTTTCATGGGCAAACGTCAGATCGGCGAAGTCCAGATTTCCGAATTCATCATCACCATCATGCTTTCCGAGATTGCCGCAACCCCCATTCTCGACCAAAGTGTCCCCCTGCTCCACGCAATCACCGCCATCGTCCTTCTCCTCTCCATCGAACTTCTCGTCTCCTTCCTTCTTATAAAAAGCAACCCCCTGAAACGCCTCATCTGCGGAACCCCATCCATCCTGATCCAGCGCGGACAACTGATTCAGAAAGAACTCAAGAAAAACCGTGTGGACATCGAAGAACTCTTCTCCGAACTGCGCCAGAAAGGCTATTCCACCCTCTCGGAAATCAATTACGCTATCCTGGAGGAAAACGGACAGCTTTCCGTCTTCCCCTATGCCGCGAAATCCCCCGCAGCCGCCGAAGACCTTGCACTCTCCCCCGAAGAAACCGGGATCGACCACCTCTGTGTCGCCGACGGAAAGATTCTGGAGGACAGTCTTCAAATTATCGGATGGAGCAAGGAACAGCTTGAAAAGGAAATTGCACACCGCCAACTTTATCTCTCCGACATTTTCATTCTGACCATCGACGACAAAAACAACCTCCGTATCATCAAAAAAGCACTTTGAATCCAAAAAAGGAGAGGAACCGCAGTCCCTCTCCTCATTCTTTTCTCAGACAAACGCCGTCTCCCCATCCGCGAGCAGGAGTTTCTTTCTCGTAATGATATGCCAGCCACGCTCGCCGGAAATACCAAACTTATCTTCCACCGCCTGCGCGACATATTCGGGATTCAGATACTTCGCACCATCCGCAGACGTCACCGCCGTAATCGTCAGATGATTTTCATCCGTCTCCACCTTAACCGAGCGGATCAGTTCCGTGATATCGGTCTCCTTGTCACCGCTCTTGGAGCGCTTCATCATAATCACCGGATGACGGAACATTTCTTCAATTTCCGAGCAGGTCTCGGGCGACACGATCACATCCGTGTACCGGATCTCGTTTTCCGCCCACGCGATATCCGTCAGTTTGCCCTTCTGTTCGTACACCTGCGTCACTTCAATGCCGTTCGGCATGACCGCACGCAGCTTTTCCAGAATTTCCGCGTTGGAAATCGTCTTCATCATGCGCAGATCGAGAATTTCCGCTTCACCGCCTACACCGACCGACAGAGGCGTCGCAAACACCATCTTCGGAATCGGATTGAAACCTTCCGTATAATAAATCGGCAGACCGGAGCGCACGACGGAACGCATGAGTGTCTTCGACAGATCGAGATGAGAAATATACAGCATCGCCCCGAACTTACGGAAACGCACGCGCACATGACGCGCCGCCTTGATGCTTCCCTTTGCCGGAACTGGCTTTTCTTCCTCTTCCTCAACTTTCTTCACGCCGCCCGTTGCCGCGTCCGCGATCACACCCGCGCTGTCTTCACTTTCCGGATGACCGGGGCACCAGCGGCAGAATTTCTTGTCCACCAGCTTGTTCACGCCACAGCCGGAGCACTTTTCCTTGCAGGACGGAGTCGCAATCGCCGCCTGTGCCTTATGGCGTTCGGACAGCAGAAATTCTTTCGAAATACCCGCGGAAATCATATCCCACGGCAGAATTTCATCATCCGCCATCGTCCGGTTCGCATAGAACGCAGGATCAATGCCAACGGCCGCAAAAATATCCATCCATCCGTCGTAGTCGAAATATTCTTCCCACGCATCAAAACGCACATGACGCTTCACAGCCTCTTCAAGAGCCTTCCCGAGCCGACGGTCGCCGCGCGCAAAAACTGCCTCCAGACGGGAGACCTTCGCGTCGTGATAATTATAACGAACCTTCCGGTCGGTGATCTTTCCGGAGAGGAACTTCTGCTTGTCCATCAGTTCCTCAATGGTATTCTGACGCTCCCACTGGAACGGCGTATGCGGCTTCGGGATGAAGCACGCCACCGACAGAGTCACCTGCGGCTGACGCGCCTTGTTGCGGTTCGGCGTACGATAATATTCGTCAACAACATGGCTCGCGAGGGTCGAAATCCCCTCGATATCCTCATACGTTTCGCCCGGCAGACCGTCCATGAAATACAGCTTGATCTGGTTCTTGCCTGCAGCGTACGCCACACCCGCCGCACGGAGAATTTCCTCTTCGGTAATGTTCTTGTTGATAATGTCACGCAGCCGCGGCGTACCGGCTTCCGGTGCGAACGTGAGCGTGCTTGTCCGCACGGTCGAAATTTTATCCATCAGCTCCTTGGTGAAGCTGTCCGCACGCATGGACGGCAGGGACAGATTAACCATCGCATCATCCGTCCACGACAGCAGCTTGTCCGTCAGCGAATTGATCTTCGTATAGTCGCTGATCGACAGGGAGGACAGCGAAATTTCGCTGTACCCGCTGTTGTCCACCATCGTCCGTGCGATGCAGTCGAGGGTCTCGGGAGCCTTTTCACGCACCGGACGGCAGACCATCCCCGCCTGACAGAA
>JBGVOJ010000064.1:0-2599 GCA_045126415.1 Eubacteriales bacterium
CTTCCCCCACAAAACATTCACTGAAAGGAACACCACCATGCTGTCGGCATTAAAAAATTTTGGCGTGACGTTTCTGATTGCCGCCCTGCTGTTCGGGATTCTGTCATACTTTGCCATCGGCTATGTGACCAGCACGATGAACAGTCTTATGAGCGATGAAGAAGATGAACTCAGCGAGATCATGCAGAACGAAGACGGTCAGCAGCTTGCCGGTGCCGAGACGGAACCCGTGCAGCCGCAGAATCCGGCCGATGAGGCACTCCCGGAAGGCGAGAGCTTCAATTTCCTCGTCATCACGACCGACTATCGTCCCGACCTCTACGATAATTACAAGCCCACCCTCGACCATATGTACCAGACCGACTGGTATTCGGTCAGTTCTTCCGATACGCGCGGCTGCCTTTCCGGAGAATACCGCGAAGCAGAAGCTTCCTCCATTGTGCTGGTGCGCGTGGACAAGGAATCCGGACAGTACACCTACACGTATTTCTCCCCAGAAACGCAGGTGTATACCACCACCGGATATCATACGCTCGGCGAAGTCTACGGCCTTTACGGCAGACAGACCGTGGCGGATCATCTGCACGCAATGACCGGGTTGAAGATCAAATATACCTTCCTTCTCAACGCATACAATTTCGATGAGTTTATCGAAATCTGCGGTGCGCCGAAGATCAATCTTACGAAGGATATCTATCAGGATGCCGAACTGACCTATACCACGCAGTTCGAAACCACGAAGGAAAACATCGGTGCCGACGGTTATCCGTGGACGGAGCACATTCCGAATACGCTGATCCTTCCCGCCGGAGAAATCGAGCTGACTGCGGAGAATTTTGATATCCTCAACTCCATTTCCGAGCAGAATAAGACGGATGCCGCTGCAAAGGAAGCATGGACGGTCGAAATCGTCAAGGTCTGCCTTACTGCAATCGGTACCCGGGAAGATCTCAAACCCCTCCTCGCACAGCTCATCACGAACAAGTCCGAATGGGGCAATATCGAAGGTCTGAACTATACTGAACCGGAACCCGAAGTGACTGAACCGGAAGCTCCTGCAGCACCGGAAGCTCCCGCAGCGGAACCGGAAGCTCCTTCGGAAGACGAACCGTACAATCCGTGGGAAGACACCGGCGACGGTTCTGCAGAAGAAGGTACAGCAGACGGAACCGGAGAAGGAGGCGGCGAAACGGAACCGGAAGAGACCGAAGAGGAAGAGACGGTAAACCGGATCTGGCTTCTCCCTCTCTCTGAACCCGAAGGCCCCATCCTTGAAACCAATTATACCATGAACGACTTCGACGCCGTATGCGAACTTCTCGCGGCGGTGGACGATTTCGAAAATATTTCCGTGTCCTACCCCGGCAAATTCGTGGAGGCGAAGGAAGACAGCGCCCCCTATTTTGATCCCGACCTGGAAGAGGGTCTGAAAAAATTCCAGGAATACCGTAAATAATTCCAACCATACATAAAGGAGCAGTATTATCATGGCAAGAATGGCAAACTCGGACAAGACGATGGATAAAATCGTTGCCCTCTGCAAGAACAGAGGTTTTGTATACGCAGGCAGTGAGATCTATGGCGGTCTCTCCAACTCCTGGGACTACGGCCCGCTCGGCGTTGAATTCAAGAACAACGTCAAGAAGGCTTGGTGGAAGAAGTTCGTGACCGAATGCCCCTACAACGTCGGTCTCGACTCCGCAATCATCATGAATCCCCAGACCTGGGTGGCTTCCGGTCACCTCGGCGGCTTCTCCGACCCGCTCATGGACTGCAAGTCCTGCAAGAGCCGTCACAGAGCCGACAAGCTCATCGAAGACTACGCGTTCCAGAACAACCTCGATATCAATCCCGCAGGCTGGACCGATGAAGAAATGAGCGCTTACATTGCCGAAAAGGGCATCGCATGCCCGGATTGCGGTGCTACCGACTTCACCGATATCCGTAAGTTCAACCTGATGTTCAAGACCTTCATCGGTGTAACCGAAGGTTCTTCCAACACCGTATACCTCCGTCCGGAAACCGCACAGGGTATCTTTGTGAACTTCAAGAACGTGGCTCGTACCACCCGTAAGAAGATGCCTTTCGGTGTCGGTCAGATCGGTAAGTCCTTCCGTAACGAAATCACCCCCGGCAACTTCGTATTCCGTACCCGTGAATTCGAACAGATGGAACTTGAATTCTTCTGCAAGCCCGGCACTGACCTCGACTGGTTCAACTACTGGAGAAACTTCTGCGCGGAATGGCTCTACAACCTTGGCATGACCAAGGAAAACCTCCGTCTCCGTGACCACTCTCCGGAAGAACTCTGCTTCTACTCCAAGGGTACCACCGACATCGAATTCCTCTTCCCGTTCGGATGGGGCGAACTCTGGGGTATTGCTGACCGTACCGACTACGACCTTACCCAGCACCAGAACGTATCCGGCGAATCCATGGACTACTTCGATGCGGAAACCAACGAAAAGTACATTCCGTACGTTGTCGAGCCGTCCCTCGGTGCAGACCGTGTCACGCTCGCATTCCTCGTTGAAGCATACGACGAAGAAGTCATCGACGAAAAGGATACCCGTGTTGTCATGCGCTTCCATCCGGCACT
>JBGVOJ010000065.1:0-1316 GCA_045126415.1 Eubacteriales bacterium
TCCGGGTGAGATCGTGGTGGTATCTGTAGGAGATGAAACCACACTGAAGCGGTATTATCCGGAACCGGAGAAACATCGCATCCGTCTCCATCCGGAAAACCGGAGTATGAAAGATATGTATGTGACCGAATGCACGATACAGGGTGTGGCGGTAAAGGTAATCCGGGATTTATGAATACAACAGAGTATGCGATTCTGCAAAGATAAACAAGTGAGGTACTTATGGAAAAACTGAATCGGACCACCGCAGAACTGATGACCAGACGCTTCGGTCATGACAACCTGATCGCCCTTGCCACCACAGCAGGTGAAATGCCGCAGGTAAGGGCAGTCAATGCGTACTACGAAAACAGCTCTTTTTACATCATCACCCATGCCCTTTCCGGAAAAATGCAGCAGCTCAAAGACAATCCCAACGCCGCCATCTGCGGAGACTGGTTTACAGCACACGGCATCGGGAAAAATCTCGGATGGATCAGGAGTCCCGAAAACGAAGATCTGGCAGACAAGCTGAGAACCGTGTTTGCCGAATGGTATGACAACGGACACACAAACGAAGAGGACGAGAATACCATTATTCTGCGGATCCGGCTGACCGATGGGATTCTGTTCCACCACGGCACACGGTATGAGATAGATTTTACGGAGTGAGGAGGACACCAAATGAGCGCAAACAAACTGGAACTCGGACAATTCATCCACTGGGACTGGGGACAGAACTACCCCTTCAGTGCGTGCATGGCAAAGGTGATGGAATGTCTCGGCGGGGATACAACACTGTATACCTACGAATTTTTCGCAGGCTTTGCCGGGGATGATTTTGTCATGTGCTACGGGGATAACGAAAAGTTCAACGACTGCGTGTCTGTCTGCACCGATAATGAGACGTTTCTCGCTCGGGTATGCGGCATGATTGATCTGGAATACCGTTTGGTGAAGCATGAAGAGTGGAAAGCGGATACAGACCTGTACTATGGTTTTGTAAAGCAGTTCATTGACCGTGGAATTCCGGTACTGTGTGCCGGTGCGGGTGAAAACAGCAATTTTGATCTGCTGCTCTCCTACAACGATGAAACAGGGAAATGCCATCTTTCCTGCGGAGACGATGTGCAGTACGGCACAGATGTTTCCTTCCTGGAGATCGAATGCGATCTGATATTTATCGAACGTCTGCCGCGGATTACAGATCTTGCCGGACTGTACCGCAAAGCTGTGATGCAGATTCCCGTACTGATGCAGGAGGAGCCAACGGCAAATGAAGTGTTTTTCGGTGCGGATGCATACCGCAGATGGGCAGCAGATATTAGAAACGGCAG
>JBGVOJ010000066.1:0-2269 GCA_045126415.1 Eubacteriales bacterium
CGTTTTGCAGAGAAGACGACCGGCGAGAAGCCCGATGTTGTAATGCTTGCATACGCCGGGCGTGATTATGACTGGCATCTCCGGGAATATACGTCCCTGCGTTTTAATCTGATGTACGGCGGTTTTGATTACTGTATTCTGCAGCAGGCGGCGCATCCTTACCCGCCTATTGAAACTACGCTGAAAACCGGCGCGGAGATGATCGATCTGTGCCGTCGCTGCGGCGTGAAGCCGGTGGTGTATATGACATGGGCTGAAAAACGTTTTCCCGAGAATCAGCAGAAAATGATCGACACCTGTGAGAAACTGGCAGGAGATAATCATGCGCTGCTTGCTCCCATCGGCCGCATATGGCAGGAAGTACAACAGTCCCGTACGGATATCGAACTGTATCATACCGATGGCGAACATGCCGGACCATACGGTGATTTCCTGATTGCCGCTGTATTGTGCAGGCTGCTGACCGGCAATGTTTCAAAGGATGTCAGCGGTATGGGGATCAACTTCCATGTCAGTGATGAAAACGGACGCAATACGGTAAATAAAGAACTTGTCTGCACGGAACTGGACAAGGAAAAGACCGATTATATTCTCGGAATAATCAACAGGTAAAGAACTGACGGAACAAGCCGTTGACACAGCATTGTCAGCGGCTTTTTTGTTTATGATGAAATGATGGACAAACAGGGGCAGGCATCACATCTTCCGCTTCACGAACCACCGTTTCGGAAACCTAACCGTAGTAGTCAGCATTCTCCGGCCCCCATATCTTTCAGAAAGTTGCTCCTCGCTGTGGTCGGCGGCTCTGCGATTTTGTATCCCTTCCATACCGTAATGCCCATCCCGACTTTTTTGTCTGCATAATATGGATTTTCACACATAAAAGTGTTATAATAATAAAAACTACGTTACCACATTATTTCAGGAGGTTTTAACCATGAGCGCAACCGTATATTTTTCCCGGGAGATCACACCCGAAAAGGTTCTGCAGCTTTATAAGCTGACAGGAAAGGAACTGACCGGAAATGTGGCAGTGAAGGTCCACTCCGGTGAAAAGGGCAATCAGAATTTCCTGAAGCCCGCATTCTGGAAGCCTGTCATCGACCATGTGGGCGGCACCGTTGTGGAGTGCAACACCGCCTATGAGGGCGAGCGCAACACCACCGCCAAGCACCGCAAGTTGATTGCCTACCATGGCTGGATCGACTACTATAAGGTGGATCTGCTGGACGCCGAGGGACCGGATCTGGAAATCGATATCCCGGGCGGCAAGGTCATCCAGAAGAATTATCTGGGCAAAGACATCGTGAATTATGATTCCATGCTGGTGCTGTCCCATTTCAAGGGGCATCCCATGGGCGGCTACGGCGGTGCGCTGAAGCAGCTGTCCATCGGCTGCGCGTCTTCCTATGGCAAGGCCTATATCCACGGCGCGGGTGAACCGGAAAAGATCTGGACGGCTGACCACGATTCCTTCCTGGAAGCCATGGCGGATGCGGCAGGCAGCGTGGTGGAGTTCTTCAAAGGAAATATCGTTTATGTGAATGTGATGAAGAACATGAGTGTGGACTGCGACTGCTGCGCCGTTGCCGAGGATCCCTGCATCGCGGATATCGGCATTCTGGTGTCCACAGACCCCATCGCCGTCGATCAGGCCTGCATCGATCTGGTCTACGCCTGCTCCGATCCCGGCAAGCCCCATCTGCTGGAGCGGATCGAAAGCCGCAATGGTGTGCATACCATTGAAGCTGCCGCTGAACTGGGTTACGGCAGCAGAGCATACGACCTCGTGGAAGTGTAAGCCGAACAGCGGTACCAGAGAGAGCCGAAAAGAATCTCATGCTCCATAGCCCGGTGCCTCGGGAACAGCTCTGCATGATGCTGAAACGATACCATGATTTCTGTATAAACAGGTAAATAACGTGAGTTCGACGGGGAGAAACTTTTTTCAAAAAGTTTCTCCCCGAGAATTTCATCGAACTCACGTTATATTATTCCTCGATCTCTTCAAGTACCGCCCGCTTCGCACCGTGTTCGGCAGTGATATGGTACGCCTTGCCGCGGATATAAACTTTGCCGACTTCCAGCTTTGTCCATCCCTCCGGAAGAACGATGTCTTCCCCGAACCATTCCGAAATATCCCCGCCGACAGTCCCCTTCCACGGACACATCTTTGTCAGCCCCATGATCAGTCCCGACAGCAGACTGCCGCGCGCCGTGATGAAATTCGTTCCCACCGGACGGCTCATTTCCACGCGGTCCGCCGGAT
>JBGVOJ010000067.1:0-1992 GCA_045126415.1 Eubacteriales bacterium
CGTTCACCACCGGTATTATCGAAGGATATACTTATACCATATCCGAACCTGCAATGGAAGCGGCAGATATGACGGAAACGGAGTATATGCTCGACCTGTTCAATCAGAACTGGGCGGCTCCGCTGCGCGAACGCGAAGACTTCCGCGCACTTCTTGAACGGTACCGTAACCTCCGTTAAAAAATCCGACAAAATATCTTAAAAATTCCCACAAAATTCGGTCGGCACGTCTATTGCAATGGAGGAAACTTGGGAGTATAATGTAGAATTGTGTGTTACAATATTCTATCCTCAAAGGAATAAGGACATCCTCCCATGAACAATATTTTCAAACCCAAATTCTTCTCCTCGATCCGCGAATATTCCGGCAAGAAGTTCGTTTCCGACCTCGTTGCCGGCGTGATCGTGGCGATCATCGCCCTTCCCCTCTCCATTGCGCTGGCGATTGCGTCCGGCGTGTCTCCCGAAAAGGGTCTGTACACCGCTATCGTCGCGGGCTTCGTGATCTCCTTCCTCGGCGGCAGCAGCGTCAACATCTCCGGTCCGACGGCGGCGTTCGCGACCATCGTTGCGGGTATTGTCGCGCAGTTCGGCACCGACGGACTGGTGATCGCGACCCTCATGGCCGGCATCCTGCTCATCCTCATGGGCATTTTCAAGTTCGGTTCCCTCATCAAGTACATCCCCTACACCATCACAACCGGCTTCACCGCCGGGATCGCGGTGACCATCATCATCGGACAGATCAAGGACTTCCTCGGTCTGACGTATCCGGAAGGAACGCACGCGATCGAGACGATGGAAAAGGTCTCCGCCGTTGCGAATTCCATCGGCACACTGAACTGGCAGGCACTCCTCGTCGGTCTGCTCGGTCTGGCGATCCTGATCGTATGGCCGAAAATTTCGAAGAAAATCCCCGGCTCCCTGATCGCCGTTGTCGTCGGCGTGGTTGTCGTCAAAGTCACGGGCATGGACGTCAACACCATCGGTGACCTGTACACGATCTCCCGTGACCTGCCGAAATTCGCGTTTCCGGCGATTGAATTCGCGACTATCCGCGAACTGATCCCGAGCGCGTTTACAATCGCGATTCTCGCGGGGATCGAATCCCTTCTCTCCTGCGTGGTTTCCGACGGCATGATCGGCGACCGCCACCATTCGAACACGGAACTGATCGCGCAGGGTGCGGGCAACATCATGTCCGGTCTGTTCGGCGGTATTCCGGCGACGGGTGCAATCGCACGTACGGCGGCAAACGTCAAGAACGGCGGCCGCACGCCGGTTGCGGGCATGGTACATGCGCTGGTGCTTCTGCTGATTCTCGTCGTTCTGATGCCCTATGCGGCATGGATTCCGATGCCGATCATCGCGGCGATCCTCTTTATGGTCGCGTACAACATGAGCGAATGGCGGCATTTCGTCCACGTCTGCAAAACGGCTCCCCTTTCCGACATTCTCGTGCTTGTGATGACCTTCGTGCTGACCGTGGTATTTGACCTCGTCGTTGCAATCGAAGTGGGCATGGTTGCATCCGCAATCCTCTTCATGAAGCGGATGTCCGACGTCACCCACATCCGTCCGTGGACAAAGGCCGATGAAATGGCGGAAAGTGACGACGGCAGACTGAAGAACATTCCCGATAACACCGCCGTATTCGAACTCGACGGCCCGATGTTCTTTGCAACGTCCGACAAGTTCGCGGCAATTCCCGTCCGGGAAGGCGACAAAGCCGTGATCCTCCGGATGCGGAACGTACCCGTGCTCGACGTCTCCGCGATGCGTTCTCTGGAAGCCATCCAGCGTATCTGCGCGGAAAGAGAGATCACTCTCATCCTTTCCCACGTCAACGAACAGCCGCTGTCCGTTATGAAGAAATCCGGCTTCTACGATGCCGTCGGCGAAAAGAACTTCGCCGAAAACATCGACCGGGCACTGGAAATGGCAGAGGAAATCTGCAGGAAGTAATACTCCTGTACGGATACAAAAAGGAACC